>CALEJM010000265.1 GCA_937898265.1 uncultured Porphyromonadaceae bacterium | reverse complement strand
ATCATCAATAATATTAAAATTGTTATTAGAATCAATTCTTATAAAATTAACATCATCCATTTATAAATTATATTTATAATAATTTTATTATCTGACATAAAACCTCACCTTTTAAGAAAACAAACTGTTTATTTTATCAACAATATCTAAATCAAAACAATTTTGAGGACAATGATTATAAGGAGTAAAACCTTGTTCATTGGTCCATTTTGCTTTATTTTCAGTTCTAAAAACAGGACCTTTTCCATTATATTTACCAGTATTGACATAATTTCCAATTTGATTTTGTTCAGTGAATTTATGAGCATTCATTTTAACTTTGAATCCTTCAGGTTTGATCCATTTCATTTTATTTTGCATATAATCCATGTATTCTCTTTTTTGTGGATCAATATATGGAGTGCTTATAAACACAGATGTTGAACGCAATGTTGGAAATTTATTCAAATCAATTTTTTCTTTCAAAAACGATGCAAATTCGGTTATCTGGCACCAAAAACCGTTTTTCTTACACTCTTTAACTTCGCCCCACCTTAAAAAATACCCCATTTTACGATTTCAAATCAAATCGGTATAAAAAGTTTCAGTTTTCAACGAAAGTAGGAATAGCCACACTTCTATCTTCAGATAGGTGCAAAAACGTCAAATTTTGGAACGAAAATCCACACCCCGATAATGTTTGTGAAGAGTCCACAAGCACCATTTCGCTCCAACACCCCACCCCAAAAACAGGCAAAAACACCCCGAAAGCCATTAACAAAACGAACCCGCCAAGCCCCAAAAACGGGAATTTTTTAACAAAAGAAGACCCTCTCCCCTACCCTCTCCCTTAAAGGGCGAGGGAGAGGGGAGGGAGGGTCATTTTAATGAGTAATTAGCAATGAGCAATTAGCAATTTCTAGATATTCTAGATTTTCTAGGCTTTCTAGAACTTTTCACTTTTCACTCTTCACTTAAACAAAAGAAAGCCCCGCTGTGGGTAAGCGGGGCTATGGTAACCACTCCCCTCCCCTTTTTACGGGGGAGGGGTTGGGGGAGAGGGTCTTTAGCGGACGATGACCTTGCCGTACATCACTTTGCCTGTTTCGGTGGTGAGGCGTACCATGTAGAGGCCTGCCACTTGTGGCATGGTGACGTAGATGGTCTCGGCGTTGTGCTCGCTGCGAGCTACGAGTTTGCCGTTAGCGGTGAAGAGTTCAACAACAGCGCTCTCGCCTACAGTAGCGTCGATGCGAACGATGCCGCCCTTCTCTACTGGGTTAGGGGTGATGTTGAACATGCCGTTTTCAGCGTACTCGAGGCCTACAGCCACGGTAACGGTGAGGGTGATGACAGAGTCGCAGCCTTCAGCAGTGGTGCCGTTGAAGGTGTATTCGCCTGCAGCCTCGATGTCGATGCCGTTCCAGGTGTATGGGAGGTCGGTGTCGAGGAGGTCGAGGGTCTCGGTGCCAGCAAATGAGGCGTTGATGGTGAGGTTGAGCGTTACGACTGAGTCGCAGCCAGCAGCAGAGGTGCCGTTGAAGGTGTAGGTGCCTGCAGCGGTGAGGTCTTGACCGTTCCAAGCGTATGGGAGATCGGTGTCGCAGATAGCGAGGTCTACGGTGTCAACAGCAGCGTTGTTGACCACAAGGGTGAGTGTTACGATAGAGTCGCAACCACTGGTAGCGGTGGTGTTCCAGGTGTACTCGCCAGCTGCGGTGAGTGTCTGTCCGTTCCATGTGTATGGGAGGGCGTTGTCGCAGATGGTGATGGTCTCGGCGCTTTGTGAAGCGGTGGTGACGTTAAGGGTGAGTACATAGAGAACGTCGGCCACGAAACGTGTGAAGACGTTTGGTGAGGTGGTGGCGTCGATTTCGGAGCTTGCGATGTTGAAGCCGTGAGCGTAGTAGTTGCTACCTGCGCATACGTTGTCAACATAGTCAACACGGCTGCTGACGGTGCTGAGTTGTACGTTGCCAAGGTGGAGGTCGCAGTTGCCGTCGGCTACTGTTGACTCAACATAGAAGGCGAAGTTGACGGTATCGCCTACGAAGTCGAGAACAGGGAATTTCACATGACTGCCATTGTAAACAATCTGGTTGTAGACGTTGGCTGAGCCGGTGTTGTTCCATTCGCGAACGATGCTCCAGGTGGTGCCGTTGTCGCGTGAGGCGAGAACGACGAAGCGGTCGTCTTGCTGACCCGTGGTGTCGATGGCGAAGTTGAAGAGGGCAGAACCGAGGCCGAGGTCAAACTCCATAACGGCGAAGGTGTCGATGAGCACTTGTGGCGAGATGAGCCATTTGTGACAGTCGGTACCTGTGACGTTGACACGGGTGTGGGTGGTAGCCACGCCAACGCCAGCAGCGCCGTACATCCATTCGCCTGTGGTGTTGGTGAGGGTGGTAGTGCCAGCCATCACGTCGGCCAACAGACCGCTCTTGGTTTCCCAGCAGCGTGTAGGCTGAACAGAGAGTGACTCGCTGTATGGGAGACGAACGAGGCCGCAAGGAGCAGTGTATGAGGTGGTGCCCCAGTCGCTCCAGTCGGAGCCGCAGTGTGAGCGGGTGTGGATGTAGTAGACTACAGAAGCACTTGCATCAGGGATGTTGACGGTGGTGGTGTTGACTACCTGATGGTAGAACGCGTTGGCACTGTCTGGTGTGGTAGCACTGAAGTCAACCACGATTTCCCATTCGGTGTTGGTGTTGTTGGAAGGCACGAGGGTGAGCTCGAGGGTTCCGTTGTTGTAGTTGGCTGTTACGGCAGGAGCAGCACAAGATGGAATCTTCGATACCATGACGTTGTCGAGGTAGAAGTAGTTGGCTGCGGTGGTTACCGGAGCACGGAAGGCGAGGTATTTGCCAGTGCCGCTGTAGTTGTTGAAGTCGATGGTGTAGTCGATCCAGGTGTTGACGTCGTTAGGCTCGATGGTGTCCATCACGACGAAGGTAGCCTGGTCTTCTGGGTCGGTCATCACACCTACTTCGAGGAAGTTGCCGTTGATAGGCTTGCGACCAGTGAACTGAACGCGCCATTCGTTGGCTGGAGTGCCTTCAATCATTGGTGTGGTTGCATAGCTGTAGTTGCCGGCAGCTGGTGAGAAGTAGAGCGCACCTGGAGCGGTGTTGCTGGTTGAGGTGATGTATGGGTTGAGGTTGTCACCGTTGGTGAAGGTGAGCCAGCAGCCCGGTGTCACGGTGAAGCCAGTGCCGTAGGTATCGAATGGCTCGCTGTATTGGAGCGTGTCGTTGACGATGACTGGTGCGCAGTGGGTGGTGAAGGTGGTTGAGGTCCATTGGTCGCCACAGAGCACACGGGTGTAGAGTGTGTAGGTGGTGGAGGCGGTGAGACCTTGGAGGGTGTAGACGTAACCGTTGACGGTGTCGGCTTTGACAACGCTGTCGAGGTCTGGCTCAGCAAGGGTGCTTGCTGGGGTGAGCAGAACGACGAAGTTGCTGTCGGCCTCGTTGCTTGGGGTGATGGTGGCAGTGGCGGTCTCGAAGTTGTTGACCTTGATGTTGACGCCAGGAGCGCTGCAACCAGGGAGAGCTGAGACGAAGACACTGTCGATCATGAAGTAGCCAGCGTTGTTGTGCTTGAAGGCGATGTATTGTCCGTTGCCGGTGTAGTCGGCGAAGGTGACATGCTGTTCGTACCATTGGTTAGCAGTTGAGCAAGAGATGATGTCCACACGTTGGAAGGTGCTGAGGTCTTCAGGGTCGGTCATGACGCCGACTTCAATCTTGTAGTTGGCGTTGGTGGTGCGTCCCCAGAAGTCGAGCTGCATCTGCTGAACTGGCAAGCCGATGATACGAGGTGTTGCAACGTAGGTGTTCTGGCTGCCATTGTCGTAGGTATAGAGGCAAGCAGTGCCGTTCTTATGCTGTGAAGCATAGACATAAGGATAGGCAGTAGCGTTGGAGGTGTGGTTGGTCCAGCATGGCACGTGAACGGTGTTGCCAGCGCCATAGGTGTCGAAGTCCTCGTAGAATGAGGTGTTGGCATCCACGATGACAGGTCCACATGGTGAGACGATTTCGTAGCGTTCCCATGGTGTTGAGTCGTTGCCGCAAACGGTGCGGGTGTAGACTGAGTAGTGGGTGTTGTATCTGAAACCGGTGAAGATGTCGGTGGTGGTGGTGAGGGTGCGGTTGGCGATGGCTGCTGCCATGTCTGGAGCATCAGCGCTTGAAACTGCGGTCACCACGTATTGCCATTGTGAGTCGGTGGAGCGAACAGGGAGAATCTCTACGCTCATGGTGTCGGAGTTCACCTCGGTGAAAGTGATGCCCGGAGCAGAACATGGAGGGAGGATAGAGATGTTGACATCGTCGATGTAGTAGGAGTTGGCGAAACCGGTGATCACACCTTTTGAACGGAAGGCGATGTGACGGGCATTGCCGCTGTAGGTGGTGAAGCGGAGTTTCTTGTCTTCCCAAGTGTTGGCAGATGATACGCCGAAGTCGGCAATCTTGACGAATGAGTTGACGTCTTCTGGATTCTCCATCACACCTACATCAATACGGTAGGCAGCGTTGGTGGCAAGACCCTTGAAGGTGAGCTCAAGTTCGTTGAGGTTGGCACCCACGAGTTCTTGGGTAGCAGCGGTGTAGTTGCCGCTTGATGTGCTATAGAAGTAGAGTGAGCCTACGCCACTGTAGTGCTGTGAGGCGTTGATGTATGGATAGCTGCCAGGGATGATCCAGCAAGATGGGAAGGCTGTTGAGCCTGTGCCATCGTTGTCGAAGTCTTCGGTGAATGGGGTGACAGAATCCAACTGATATGCCAAGCAAGCGGTGTGCATCACGGCACCTTCCCACTCTGAACGGTCGTTGGCAGCGCAGACGGCACGCACGAAGACTGAATAGTTGGTGTTAGGTTGCAAGCCGGTGAGGGTGGCTGTAGGTGAGGTAACGGTGGTGGTAGGCACGGTCTCCTCGAGTGGAGTGGTTCCCTCTGGGAGTACGACTACATCCCATGCGCCCTCGTTGTCCTGACCATGGTTCCAAGAAGCGGTGATGGTGGTGCCGCTGTTGCCAGTCTGGGTAGGAGTGGTTGGACGGTGACAGGTTGGAGCGTATTCGAGGTGAACTTGGTCGATATACTGCGCTGAGGTAGACTTGAAGGCGATGTAGCGACCAGAGCCTGTGTAGTTGGCGAAGGCCACCTCAAGGCTAGTCCATGAGCCTGGGTTGTTGTTGAATACCTCGGTGTAGGTGGATGGGTCAAGAGGATCGGTCATCACACCGACTGAGAGGCCAGTGAAGTTCAACCATCCACCACCCTTCAAGCCTTGGTAGGGGAGCACGAGACGTTTGATAGAGTCGGCCTCGGTCTCTGGCATTACGGCGAAGGCAGGGTTGGATGCTGTGCCGTTGAAGATGAGTGCATAGGTGGTTCCGTTGGCGCCGCCCATCTCGATGTATGGAGCGCTGGTGCCATCAACTTGGTAGACGGTCCAGCAAGCAGGAGCGCCGAACCAAGGGCCCTCGTCGAAGCCGTAATCGTATGGGATGGATACGCGGGCACAGCTGGTGGTGAACGATGCGGTTTGTGGGCAACGTGGTGAGTAGACGTTGTTGGCAGTGTCGCAAACCACGCGTGCGTATACGTAGTAAGTTGTCATACCAGCCAAGCCTCCGATGTGAACTGGGAGGTTGCTGACGTTGACAGTGGTATCGATCTCAACGATGTTGGCGTGGAGGTCGAGGCTGTCTGGAGTGAGGTTCTGACGTGCGATCTGGATTTGTACCATTTGGTCGGCAGCAGAAGCGGTGGTCACAGAGATAGCCACGGTGGTTGGGTCGACGGTCTCAACGCGGATGTTGCTTGGAGCGGTGCAAGCCACTGCAGGCACTACGCTGAAGTCGTCGATGTAGATAAATCCAGACTCAGTGCTGTTGGCACCGTCGCTCACGAGGGCGAGGTGTGTGCCAGCGAGGTTCTGCACGTTGTCGAGAGCCACGGCATAATGTGCCCAGCTGTCGGTAACGATGATGGTGTCGAAGGCAGTGAAGGTGCTGTAGTCGGAGATATCGGTGATGGTGCCCACGAGCAAGGTGGTGCGACCGCTGGTGAGCGAGCTCTGCATGTAGAAGTCCATCTTGTAGCCGGTGAGGCTGCCAGTGAGCTCAGGCAAGATAGCGAAGCCGCGTGTCTGGGCTGTGGCGGTGTGGTAGAATGGCATGCGGAGTGCGCAGCTGTCGGCAGCGCTGTTGATATGGGTGCTGGCGTAGCAGTATGGAGCTACGTGGTAGGCTGAGGTCTCGGAAGCATTACCGAGGGTCTCGAAGCGAGTTGACCAGCAGGTTGGAACTGTGCCTTCGCCTGGATGGGCAGTGCTGAACGACTGAGCGTATGGCAATGGATAGGCGCCACAAACGGTGGTGAAGGTGGTGCCGTCGCTCCAGAGTGAAGGTTTGTTGTCGGCCGACTGACAGTCGCCTTGTACGTAGAAATAGTAGGTGACGTTGGCGTTGAGGTAGCCGTTGAGGTCGAGATTGTTGTCGGTCAAAGCTTCTTCGTAGATGAGTACGAATGGCTCGGTGCCTTCAACGGTGTCTGGGTTGACAGCCTTGGTGGTTACCATAACGTTGAAGGTGAGTGCCTCGCCTTGAGACCATGTGAGTTGAGCGCCGTCGCCAGTTACGCTGTTGACGTAGATATTCTCAACAGGATCGCAGAAGCGGTCTTCCATTACGGTTACGTCGTCGACCCATACGTAGCAGCCGTTGGAGCGGATGCCGCGGTCGGTGAGGAAGGCGATGTTCTTGCCGTTGCCGGTATAGTTGCGAAGGCGAACGGTCTGTTTCTGCCATGTACTGGCTTCGGTAACATAAACAGTGTCGAGCGATACGAAGGTAGATGGATCGTTGACGTCGCTCATCACGCCGACTGCGATGCCGTGGCCTGTGGCTGAGTAGTAGGTGTAGAACTCAACTTTGTATTCGTTGATGTTCTGTACTCCGAGGCGTGGCATAGCGAAGATGTTAGGCTCGGCGTTGGAAGAGGTGCTGTAGAAATAGAGCGACTTGCCACCGCCGTTGTGAGAGCGGGACGAACTTACGTTAGGATAGCTTTGACCGCCAGAGACGCGGGTCCAGCAGGTTGGAGCTGTGCCGTTACCGGTGGAAGGAGCATCTTCGAAGTTCCAGGTGTGTGGGAAGACGGAGATGAGTTCGCACTCGGTGCGGAAGTTGTTGGCCATCCAGAGACCGGTGTCGTTGCCGGAGCAGATGGTGCGCACGTAAGCATAGTATGGTGTGTTAGGAGTGAGGCCGCCCACAGAGTCGAATGCTTGGGTGGTGGTCACGTGATGAAGCACACCATTGAGGTTGGTGAGGTCGATAGGGGTGTTATTGAGCACCACTTCGTGGGCTGTGGCTGTGCCTTGACTTGGACGGAACTCCATCTTGATATAGGTGTCTTCGATGGTGTTGTCGATGAGAGAGGCGCAGGTCACTGGGATGACAGAGACGTTGTCGATGGCAGCAGGCTGTGTTGAGCCAGAGCCGATGGTATTGCGCCAGAAGAATACGAGGTTGTAGTTGACGGTGTCGGTTACGATGAGGTCGTATTCGAGGGTTGTCCAAGAGGCTTGGAGGTTCATCTTGGTGTTGGCACCAGAGAGTGAGATCCAGCCGGCAGGGTCGGTATTGGTGGTGGTGGTCATGCCGAAGGCGTTGCCAGCGGTGAGCTGTACGTTGGTTGGCACGAGGAACGCACGCAATACGTTATAGGTGCTGTAGCCTTGAGCCTCCCAGTCGAAGCTGATGTGGTAGATGCCTGGGATGAAGTGGAATGGCTTGTAGGCGTAGATGTACGACGACGATGATGGGGTGAATACGTAGTCGCTGTTGTTGTTGGACACGTAGAGTGCTCCGTTGGCGTCGGCAGCAGTGCCGGTGATCCAGCGGTTGGTGTAGGTTCCGTTCTCGAGTACCCAGGTGGCGTTGTCCAATGGGTTGGAGAAGTTGGTGGTGTATGGGAGAGCGGTCATGAGACGGGGGGTCTTGAACGCTACTGGAACCGACCAAGTGGAGGTGTCGCCAGCGCCGCAGATGGTGCGGATGTAGCAGTCGTAGGCGGTGTTGGCAGAGAGTCCGGCAACCTTGACAGGAGAAGAGGTTGAGGTGCCAGTGGCTACGATATTGGCTGAGGTGATGGCGTCGCCTGTGGCCACTACGGCAGCTTGATAGGTGACGTTGGTGGATGACTCGGTGAAGGTGAAGCTTGCCTCGGTGTCGGCCACGGTGAGCACGCTCACACCTTTAGGACGTGGGCATGATGGGAGGAGGCTGAGTTCGAGGTCGTCGATGTAGATAGTGTTGGTAGCAGAACGTGAGCCGTCCCAGAAGGCGATGTATTGACCATTGCCGGTGTAGCTGCTGAAGTCCATCTCAACGAGTTCCCATTGCTGGTTGGTGTTTGATGATTGGATGGTTGGAGCAAAGGTCTGCACAGGCACGAAGGTGGTCTGGTCGGTTGGGTCGGTCATCACACCCACGGTGATGTTGTAGACGGTGTTGGTCTGA
>CALEJM010000264.1 GCA_937898265.1 uncultured Porphyromonadaceae bacterium | reverse complement strand
CTCTACACCACCGTCGATGTGACGGCGAACGGTTACTTTACCATCTTTGCAGCTGAGGATTTCCTCGGCGTATGTGATTTGTGTGAGTCCAAGTTTTTCTGCAACTTGAGGACCTACTTGAGCGGTATCACCGTCGATAGCTTGACGACCACCGATGATGACGTCTGGCATACCGATTTTTTGGATAGCGGTTGCCAAGGCATAAGAGGTAGCCAAGGTGTCGGCACCGGCGAAAGCTCTGTCGCTAAGGAGATAGCCATTATCAGCACCGCGGAAGAGTCCTTCACGAATTACATCAGCAGCTCTGCCAGGTCCCATAGTCAAGATGCTTACTGTAGAGCCAGGGTTTTGGTCTTTAAGACGCAATGCTTGTTCCAAAGCATTCAAATCTTCTGGGTTGAAGATAGCAGGAAGTGCAGCACGATTGACTGTACCTTCTGGAGTCATTGCATCTTTGCCCACATTACGTGTGTCAGGTACTTGTTTGGCAAGCACCACAATTTTTAAACTCATATTCTCTTAGTTAAGATTTTACTACATTTTTTGCAGCCCTTTGTTTCGGGTAGTATCTCCGTGAGTCGAATCTACACAAAACGTCAAGGTACATTTTTAGCGGTGCAAAGTTAAGCATTTTTACTGAGAAAAGCAAATTATTCGGCGTCAACTATACATTTTTTACTTCTTAACCGACATTCCTTCCCATCAAGCTTCCGAAGGGTGCTTTTTCAGGGGTAAAAAGTGGGTATATAAAACAAAAGAACTCCCGAAAATTCGGGAGTTCTCCGTATTTTGAAAGTTGTTTTATGCTCTCAATTATTTTGTGATGTAGCGAGCCATTTCGCACAATTTGTTTGAATAACCCCATTCGTTGTCGTACCAAGATACGATTTTTGCGAAGTTGTCGTCCAAAGAGATTGAAGCGGTAGCGTCGAAGATTGAAGTATTTGGGCAGTGACGGAAGTCGGTTGCAACAACAGCTTCGTCGGTGTAAGCCAAGATACCTTTCAATTCGCCTTCTGAAGCAGCTTTCATAGCTTTGCAGATAGCTTCCATGTTAGCTGGTTTCTCAAGAACTACTGTGAGGTCAACTACAGAAACGTCAGAGGTTGGAACACGCATTGACATACCTGTGAGTTTGCCTGCCATAGCTGGCAATACTTTACCTACAGCTTTAGCAGCACCGGTTGATGATGGGATGATGTTCTCGAGGATACCGCGACCACCGCGCCAGTCTTTCTTTGAAGGACCGTCAACAGTTTTTTGTGTAGCAGTAGCAGCGTGAACGGTTGTCATCAAGCCTTTGACTACGCCGAAGTTCTCGTGGAGAACTTTTACGATTGGAGCCAAGCAGTTGGTGGTGCAAGAAGCATTTGAGATGATGTCTTGACCTTTGTATTCTGTGTGGTTAACGCCATAAACGAACATTGGGGTAGCGTCTTTTGAAGGAGCTGACATGATGACCTTCTTAGCGCCAGCTGTGCGGTGAGCACGAGCGAGTTCGTCTGTCAAGAACAAACCGGTTGACTCGATGACAACATCAGCGTCAACTTCGTTCCATTTCAAGTTTGCTGCGTCTTTTTCAGCGGTGAGGCGGATGGTTTTGCCGTTTACTACCAAGTTGCCGTCTTTAACCTCTACTGTGCCATTGAAACGACCATGAACTGAGTCGTATTTGAGCATGTAAGCGAGATAGTCTGGTTCGAGCAAGTCGTTAATGCCAACAATCTCAATGTCTTGAGAGAAGTTTTCGAACACAGCGCGGAACACGTTACGACCGATACGTCCGAAACCGTTGATACCTAATTTTACCATGATTTTATTTAGTTTTTGTGATTAATTATTTGCTATAAAAAGTGCTGCAAAGTTAGTCTATTTTTTCGTACAAAACAAATGAAATTGGTATCATTTCACGTCTAAGTGAATTTATTATTCCACAAGGCTTGAGTTTTCGCTGTTTTAGGGGGTGGTTAATGCTCTTTTTTACGTACCTTTGCGCCACAAAAAATTCATCTTAATCACTGTTTTTGACTCTAAAATAGCATGCGACTCATCAAACGTCCCGGAAAATTTGTATTTTTCCTTCTTGCCGTCTTAGCTTTTACCGGCAACTTTTTTATTGGTTCCAGCGCTCCGCTGTTCACAGCCATGATGACCATCCTGCCCGTTATCGGTTTGGGTGCTGCCATCTATTTTGAGGACGAGAATCCCGAGCCCATCAAGACGGTGCTTAAGATTTTTGCAATAGGCACTTTGACGATTCCGCTGACCTACCTGTTCCACTATCTGCTCAGTTTGTTTATCGCTATTGATACGACTCCATTCCGTCAAGCATTCTTCTCGGCAGCCACGGTGGAGGAGTTGTCGAAATGGACAATTTTCATGCTTTTCGTCAGGAAGCTCAAGGATTACGACGAGCCTTTCGACGCAGTGGTCTATGCTTGTACCATCGGTTTGTCGTTTGCTTGCATTGAAAACATTCTCTATGTTGCGAGACTCGGCAGCGATGTAGTCTTTTCGCGTGCCATCTTTGCCGTCCCAGGCCATTTCTTCGACGGTGTCATCATGGGTTATTTCTTGGGCAAGGCGCGCTTCAACAAATCGTGGCTGAAGCCCTATTATTATGTGATGTCAGTCCTCGGTCCGCTTCTTGCTCACGGCACCTACGATTTCCTTTTGATGGTCAACAATGGTGTGAACGAGATTGTCAGCATCGTGCTGTTACTCGTCTTCCTGTGGTTTGACTATAAGCTTTGGGGTTTTGCCGTTAAACTGTTGGGCAAGATGAGGATGGACACTGCTCAATTCCATGCCGAAGAAAGCAAGGAAGACTTCGCTCCTGACAACGAGTCAGACGACACCGAACTCATTGACCTCACCAATGAGGACAACACAATTCAAGACGACTCAACGATAGTGATTGAAGAAGACGACCGCGAGTAGCACTATTTCTTCCAGAGTGCTGGGGTGAAGATAATCAGGAAGGTGAAAATCTCCAATCTGCCGATGAGCATGAGCAACATCATAATCCATTTGGAGAACATCGGCAGCGCCTCGTAAGAGAACACAGGGCCATACTGCCCTACGCTCGGACCGGCATTGGAAATGGCAGAGATAGAGTTACAGAGCGCCTCTAATGGTTCTACGCCGTTGGCTGTCATCAGGAAAGCACCCGCCAACATTATTCCCAAATAGAACACAAAGAAATTCTGTGTTACGCGAATCAACTTGGCGTCCAGCGGACGACGGTTGATGGTAATCGGGATGACGGCATTCGGATGGATCTTGCAATTGTC
>CALEJM010000263.1 GCA_937898265.1 uncultured Porphyromonadaceae bacterium | reverse complement strand
ATGTATAGGATTGACAACGAACATAGATTGAAATCATTCATTTTAAAAAATATATTAAATGCTAAATAATTAAATATTATTCAAATAATATTTAATGTTATAACAACAAACATTATACACATGCCACGTCGCAATTTAATCGGCGAAGAACGGACAACACGCAATATTTCGGTGACTTTAACGGACAATACAATTGACAAAATAATTTTCAGTGATGCGGAAGCTGCAACTTATAATGATTTTGATATTAGTACAGGACAACCTGGCGCTACAGACATAGTCCATCGCCTTGAAGGCAATGGTACGCATCACCTTGGCAATCTTACGGTCGAGTTCGCGAACGCCAGCCTCCATCGTATAGCGGGCTGCAATCTCTTTGATGGCTGCTTTGGTGATGGTAGGACAAATATCGGTCAGCGCGTGATCTTTTTTCTGCTTAGGAATCAAATGCTTGTTGACAATCTCAACCTTCTCTTCGATGTCATAACCATTCACCTCGATCATCTCCATGCGGTCGCGGAGCGCTCTTGGAATCTTCGATACGTTGTTGGCCGTTGCGATGAAGAAAACGTTCGAGAGGTCGAAGTCGATGTCAAGGAAATTGTCGTGGAACGCGTTGTTCTGCTCTGGGTCAAGCACCTCGAGGAGTGCTGAAGCAGGATCACCCTTGATGTCGGCTGCCAATTTGTCGATTTCGTCCAACACAAAGACAGGGTTTGACGAACCAGCCTTTGAGAGGTTTTTGATGATGCGACCTGGCATAGCGCCGATGTAAGTTCTTCTGTGACCGCGGATTTCGGCTTCGTCGTGGATGCCGCCGAGCGACATGCGGACATATTTGCGGCCGATAGCGGTGGCGATGCTACGTCCGAGTGAAGTCTTGCCGACACCTGGAGGACCGTAGAGACAGAGTATAGGCGCTTTCATGTCGCCTTTGAATTTCAGTACCGCAAGATGTTCAAGGATACGTTGTTTCACCTTATCGAGTCCGAAGTGGTCTTTGTTGAGCACGTTTTCGGCTTTCTTGATGTCGAAATGATCAACGGTGTTGATGCCCCAAGGCAAAGAGAGCAGCGTCTCTAAGTAGTTGAGTTGCACCGCATATTCCGGGCTGCTTGGGTGATAGTGCTCCAACTTGTGAAGCTCCTTGGTGAACGTCTCATGTGTGGAGGCATCCCATTTCATCTTGGCAGCCTTCTTGACCATTTCGTCGATCTCCGATTGCGATGTCTCGCCCAATTCCTCTTGAATCTGGCGCATCTGTTGCTGAAGGAGGTAGTCGCGTTGCTGACGGTCGATATTGAATTTTGCCTTGGCTTGGATATCGCTTTTGAGTTTCAGCACCTCAGCCTCGCGAGTGATGAGTGCAAGGAGGAATTCGGCGCTCTCCAACAGTGAGTTGCAAGACAAAGCCTTGATCTTATCTTTAGTCTCCAATGGGAAGTTGGTGATGATGAAAAACGCCAACTCGGAGAGTGTGCCCACGTTTTTAACCACGAAGAGCAACTCGTTTGGTGCGTCAGATTCCTTGAGAACCTTCACGGTGATGTCTCTCAGCACATCTTTCATAGCGCTGATTTTCCTGTCGTTAAGCTCCTCAATGAGTTCGGGCATCAACTCAATGGTTGCTTTGAGATATTTGTAGGAACTGTCAACTTCCTTGATGATAGCTCTGCGTTTGCCGCTAAGGATGGCGGTTGTTGGGTGGTTAGGCATGTTGATGATTTTCAACACCCTGGCAACGGTGCCAACGGTGTAGATGTCGGTCTTGCCTGGTTCTTCGGTCTCGGCGACAATCTGTGTGCCCACCACGATTTCGAGTTTCTTTCTGTGGGCCTCCTTAACCAACTCCAACGAACTGGATCTGCCCACTTGGATGGGGGTTATCACGCTGGGCGCCAACACCATGTTGCGCAAAGGAAGGAGCGGCAGCATGTCGCCGTCGTTGCAGCGCAGCGGACTGTTGTCGTCTTCTCCGCCAGCAAAAACTGGAACCAACTGTTCGTCGTTGTTCATGTCGTCAAACATGATGTCTTCTGTGTTGTTATCTTTCATTGGACTTGTTACAAAATTAGTGTGAGCAGACGCTTGTCTGCGCCTGTTAGTGGGTTTTTAGGAATATGTATTATGCAAATGGTGTGCCAAAGATGACTAACGAATCATCTTGAACGTTCCGTTGGCAAAGAGTTTGATGATTCCAGACGGCTCGTGTGGCGTGTTGTCGTCTTGTCTCAGCGGCATGATGAAGTCGACTTGATCCTTGATGGCGTTGGTTATCTCGCTGAAAGTCTGAGGTGTGGGCTCTCCGCTGATGTTGGCCGACGTGGATACGATAGGGGTACGCATGCGTTGGCAAAGCGTAGCAGACACCTCCTCGCGGGTGACGCGGATGCCTACCGAACCATCCTCGGCGAGGAGGTTGGGCGCGAGGTTCTTGGCGTTGGGGTAGATGATGGTCAGCGGTTTGTCGGCACACTCGATGAGGTCGTAGGCAATCTCGGGCACTTCTTTCATGAAATAGCTGAGAATGTTCTCGTTATCGGTCAGAGTGATGAGTGCTTTGGCATCGTTTCTCTGCTTGATAGCATAGACTTTAGCCACCGCTTTTTCGTTGGTCGCATCGCAACCCAAACCCCATACCGTATCGGTAGGGTAGAGGATGACGCCCCCTTTTCTCATCACGTCAACAGCCTGTTTGACAGCCTGATTCAACTCTTCTCTTGTGTAAGCCATAATGTCTCAATTCTTAGTACAAAATTACGCTCTTTTTGCGACATCTCCAAGATTTTCCGCCAAGAAAATAGCTTCAACAACTCCTTGGCCAATCGGTTTTTGAGAAAAATCTCTTGTCGTAAGTTCAATCCGTTTGTCGTGGCCGAAAAATCTTTTCTTGTCGGGTCTCGCCATTTGGGTTTTGTAGACAATATAATATAGTGTCTTCTCGTCAAACGGAAGAAGATCGTCGGGCTTTGGAATTGCGGAAATCTTTTTGGCGGCAATCCCTAAGGAAATAAAAATCTCGTCTGCCAAACTGCGGTAACAAATTGGGAAATAAAACTCGTTGCCGCAAAATCGATTTTTGGAATTTTATTGTCAGAAACACCGCCGCCGTTCGGTTGGACGCCGCAAGAAACAGGGTAAAAATCGTTGGGGGATGAAATTTGCGGGGGCAAGTCGGCAAGGGGTGCAAATAATTTTGTAAATTTGCGGCTCAAACAAAACAGTCATCACATGAAAAAACATATCCTCTCACTCCTGTTTCTCTGCATCTCGATGGTGGCGTTTGCACGCCACCCATCGTTTTGGCAGACAGACAACGGGATTCCAGCTTCGCGGCAACATTTGCCGTCGCATCGTGATGTGCCGATATACATAACAGGCACCTTATAGTTCACGAAGTCTTCATCCACGATTGTCTTTATCTTCATTCGCTTAACATCTCCGCATAGTCATACCATTTTCTCGTGGTGAACTCACGGAACCTGTCCTTGGAATAGGAGCGAGTCGGAACAAGGTATCCAACGATACGCTGGTATGTGTCGAATACG
>CALEJM010000262.1 GCA_937898265.1 uncultured Porphyromonadaceae bacterium | reverse complement strand
GTATTTTCTTCCGAAGCACTTTAGATGCCGAAGAGCAAAATCTGCAAAAACACCCCCTTTTCACCCCTGAAAAAGCCCTCTAAAACGATGTTCAAGCCCCCTCTTCAACACTTTTTCTTGCGGTTTCAGAGTTTTTACGAAACACTAAAATCGCCAAAAACCACACCCAGAACCGCCAGAACCTCCGAAAACCAGAACGCCTGCAGCTTCTCCGGACCGCCCCAAAGGGGCTTTTCCCGAAAACCCGGAATCTCCGGAACTGCCAGAATTTCCGGAAATCCCCTCCCGCAACTCCGAAATCAGAAAACCTTTTTCGCGCATACGCCCCCACTTTCGGCAGTTTCCGACGCCGTCTCGGCACTCCCCTACGCCGTTTCAGCGCCCCCTTTTTCTGCTTCGGAAACAAAAGCCGCGTAGCGGTAGGACGTTTTTCTCTCACACGAAAAGTCTCTCCCAACCCACAACCACCATTCTGCATCCACGAAAACACCCATTTTTCCCAAAACAAAACATCAGAATCTACGCCCCGACAAAACAAAAACAATACGACATTATATATTCTGTGTTCAACGGTGAAGTTTACGGAATTTTTCGTACCTTTGCGTCTACGTACGCACCTTCGTATCGTGCGACATAATACTCAAATAACATCAACAGCCTGAGGAGGATAACCTATAGTTGTACGTAGGATTGAACCCTCATGCACAAACAGAAAAAGCAATGAAAATTACTTTCCCTGACGGAAGTGTCCGCGAATATCCCGTTGGCACAACCGCCCTGGCAATCGCTGAGAGCATCAGCCCACGCCTTGCTGCCGACGTGTTGGCAGCCACTGTAAACGGTGAGGTCCGCGACCTCCTCCGCCCTATCAACGAGGACTCTACACTCGTGCTCCACAAATGGGACGACAAAGAGGCCAAACACACCTACTGGCACACCTCTGCCCACCTCTTGGCAGAAGCACTCACCGAACTCTACCCTGGCACACGCTTCGGTATCGGTCCTGCCATCGAAAACGGCTTCTACTACGACGTCCAACCACCTCAAGGCACCGTAATCAAAGAGACCGACCTCGAGAAAATCGAGAAGAAGATGATGGAACTCGCAGCCAAGAACGAATGTCTCACTCGTAAGGACATCTCCAAGGCCGACGCCATGAAATTCTTCGGCGACAAAGGCGAGAACTACAAAACCGAACTGATCAGCGAACTTGCCGACGGCACCATCACACTCTACGAACAAGGCTCATTCACCGACCTCTGCCGCGGTCCTCACCTCCCAAGCACCGGCGCCATCAAAGCCATCAAACTGACCAGCGTTGCAGGTGCCTACTGGCGTGGCGACGAACATCGCGACCAACTTACCCGCATCTATGGCATCACCTTCCCAAAGAAGAAGATGCTCGACGAATACATCACCCTCATGGAGGAAGCCAAGAAACGCGACCACCGCAAGATTGGCAAGGAGCTTGAGCTCTTCATGTTCACCGAAATGGTGGGCAAGGGTCTCCCTATCTGGTTGCCAAAAGGCACAGCACTCCGCCTCCGCCTCGAGGAGTTCCTGAAGAAAATTCAGAAACAATACGGCTACCAACAGGTGATGACACCTCACATCGGCAACAAGAACCTCTACGTCACCTCAGGACACTGGGATCACTACGGCAAGGACTCATTCCAGCCTATCACCACCCCAGAGGAAGGCGAGGTCTACCTCCTCAAGCCAATGAACTGCCCTCACCACTGCATGATCTTCAAGAACAGCCCACGCTCCTACAAGGATCTTCCTTTGCGTATCGCCGAGTTTGGCACTGTCTACCGCTATGAACAGTCTGGCGAGCTCCACGGCCTGACACGCGTTCGCTCATTCACCCAAGACGACGCACACATCTACTGCCGTCCAGACCAAGTGAAAGAGGAGTTCATCAAGGTGATGGAAATCATCGAAATCATCTTCAAAGCACTCGACTTCAAGAACGTAGAGGCACAAATCTCTCTCCGCGACCCTAACAACCACGAGAAATACGTGGGCAGCGACGAGGTTTGGGAGAAAGCCGAAAATGCCATCATCGAAGCTTGCAAGGAGAAGAACATGAACGCTGTCGTAGAATATGGCGAGGCTGCCTTCTATGGTCCAAAACTCGACTTCATGGTGAAAGACGCAATCGGACGTCGTTGGCAATTGGGCACCATCCAAGTAGACTACAACTTGCCACAACGCTTCGAACTCGAATACACCGCCGAGGACAACCAGAAACATCGCCCTGTGATGATTCACCGCGCCCCATTCGGCTCTATGGAACGCTTCGTGGCCGTTCTCATCGAACACACCGCTGGCAAGTTCCCATTGTGGCTCACCCCAGACCAATGCGTCGTTCTCCCAATCAGTGAGAAATTCAACGACTACGCCATGGAAGTAGCCAAGAAACTCGACATCGCTGACGTTCGCTGCATCGGCGACTACCGCAACGAGAAAATCGGCCGTAAGATTCGCGACAACGAATTGAAACGCATCCCTTACCTCCTCATCGTGGGCGAGAAAGAGATGGCAGAAGGCACAATCTCCGTACGCAAACAAGGCGAAGGCGACAAAGGCGCCATGACTCCTGAGGCATTTGCACAAATGATCAACCAGGAAGTTCACGACCAAATGTACGCTTACCTTAAGAAATAAAGCCTAAAACAAGGCTAAAAACAACAGCACGTCTCTCCAACACGGAATGAGACGTGCTTTCTTGTTTTTTTCAACGAAAAATTGTACCTTTGTGGCTGCAAAACAAGAGGCTTAACAGCATGCAAAACGACGACTATAACGACAACGAAGAAATCATCGAGCAGACAGCAGAAGAGACTGCCCAAGAAGCGGTAGAAGAGACCGGCAGAGACACGGGATACCGCCCCATTGACGGCAACGACGAAGAGGGCCTACGCCACCTTCCAGGCATGTATCGTACCTGGTTCCTGGAATACGCCTCCTACGTCAACCTCGAACGCGCCTTCCCAAACCTCAACGACGGCTTCAAACCCGTTCAGCGACGCGTTCTCCACGCCATGAAACGTATGGAGGACGGACGCTACAACAAAGTGGCAAACATCGTAGGCGAAACCATGAAGTTTCACCCACACGGCGACGCCTCCATCTACGAGGCCTTGGTGCTCTTGGGACAAAAAGACCTCCTCATCGACTGCCAAGGTAACTGGGGTAACATACTCACCGGCGACGATGCTGCTGCCGCACGTTATATCGAAGCACGCCTCTCCAAATTTGCACTCGAGGTGGTGTTCAACAACAAAATCACCGAGTGGAAACCCTCCTACGACGGACGCAACCAAGAACCCGTCTCACTCCCATCGAAGTTTCCGCTCCTCCTCGCACAAGGCAGCGAAGGCATCGGACTCGGCCTCAACACCAAAATCCTTCCGCACAATTTCAACGAATTGCTCGACGCCTCCATCGCCTACCTCCGTGGCGAGGAGTTCCAACTCTTCCCTGATTTCCCGACGGGCGGTTACATCGACGTCTCCAACTACAAAGACGGTGCCCGTGGCGGCAAGGTAAAGATTCGCGCCAAAATCGAGAAACGTGACTCACACTCTCTCGTTATCACCGAGATTCCTTTCGGCCTCGACGTGGCAAGCCTCTGCGACTCCATCATGGATGCCAATGCCAAAGGCAAAATCAGCATCAAGAAGATTGACGACAACACCGCTGCCAACGTTGAAATCGTCCTCTATCTCGAGCCTAAGAACTCGCCCGACAAGACCATCGACGCCCTCTACGCCTTCACAGAGTGCGAGCACAACTACTCGCCCAACTGCTGCGTGGTCTACAACAACAAACCCTACTTCCTTACCGTCAGCGATGTCCTCAGAACAAGCACCGAGAACACCAAGATGCTGTTGCAAAAAGAGCTCAGCATCGAGGCAGCCGAACTGCAGGACAAGATGCTCTACGCCTCTTTGGAACGCATCTTCATCGAACAACGCATCTACAAAGACAAGGAGTTTGAGCAGGCACAAAGCAACGAGGAGGCTATCCTCCACATCGAGAAACGCCTGAAGCCTTTTGTCAAGGATTTCATTCGCCCGATTACTCACGACGATATCCACCGACTGCTCGACATCAAGATGGCACGCATCCTGAAGTTCAACGTCGACGATGCCAACCGTCAGTATGCCGAGTGGCAAAATCGTCTCGACCAAATCAACTACCACCTCAACCACCTCGTGGAATACACCATCGAGTGGTTCGAACACCTCAAGAAGACCTACGGTGACAAATATCCTCGTCGCACCGAACTGCGCAACTTCGAGAACATCGTGGCTGCCAAGGTGGTTGCCAACAACGCCAAACTCTATGTCAACAAGAGCGAAGGTTACGTCGGCATCGCCCTCAAGAAGGACGAAGGGGTGGAATATGTATGCGACTGCTCCGACATCGACGATATCATCATCTTCTTCCGCAACGGCGAATACCGCGTGACGAAGGTGACCGAGAAGAGCTATGTAGGCAAAGATATCATCCACGTGGGCGTCTTCCACAAAAACGACAAACGCACGGTCTATAACGTGGTTTACCGAGACGGCAAGGAGGGCACCAAGGTGATGACCACCGACGCCAACGGCAATGCCGTGGAGGAGACCTGCACCGGTTTCTTCTATATGAAGCGCTTCAGCGTCAACTCCGTCTCACGCGACAAGACCTACAACCTCACCCAGGGCTATCCTGGCTCACGCGTCTTCTACTTCTCTGCCAACGCCAACGGCGAGGGAGAGGTGATTCGCGTCGCTTTGAAACAGACCAACAAGAAACTGCGCAATATGACCTTTGAGAAAGACTTCGCCCAACTGGCTATCAAAGGCAGACAGTCGCGCGGCAACCTGTTGACGAAATATCCTGTCTACCGCATCCTCCTCAAACACCGCGGTGGCTCTACCCTAGGCGGCACACCAATATGGTTCGACGAAGATGTGGCACGTCTCAATATGGACAACCACGGACGCTTCCTTGGCGAGTTCTTCAACGACGACCTCATCCTTGTGGTCAACAGCAAGGGCGAGTTCTATACCACCAACTTCGACCTTACCAACCACTACGACAGCGACATCGTACGCATCGAGAAATTCAACGCCGACAAAATCTGGACCGCTGCACTGCTTGATGCCGACGAGGGCGGATTCGCCTATCTGAAGCGTTTCCCACTGGTGGCAAGCGCCAAGCCGCAGTCGTATCTCGGCGACAACCCTAAGTCGAAGCAGCTGTTGCTCACCGACACCCCTTATCCTTATCTCCAAGTGGAGTTCGGAGGCGACGATGCCGACAAACCAGCCATCCAACTCGACGCAGAGGAGTTCATTGCTGTGAAGAGTCATAAGGCAAAAGGCAAGCGTATCTCCAAACAGGAGGTGGCACGCATCATCGAGTTGGAGCCTCAGCGCCAACCGGAGACTCCCGCTGAGACTCCCGCAGAGGAACCTGCCGAGCCCGCTCCTGAGACCGACAGCAACGATGCCAACGACGGACAACTGAGTTTGTTCTAACGCTACACACTACGAACATTAGTTACTTATGATGCTCAACCCACTCATTGATTCGGCAAAGATAGAGAGCGCAAAAGCCCTCATCGACCAATCAAACAAGATAGCTATCACCTGCCACATCTCCCCCGACGGCGACGCCATCGGCTCTTCGCTGGCGCTCTACTGGTATCTCCGCGAGAGAGGCAAGGAGGCGGTGGTGGTAGTGCCCAACATGTTTCCCGACTTCCTGAAATGGCTAGAGGGAAGCGACGCCATCCTCGTCTACGAGACGCAGACCGAAGAGGCCAAGCAGGTCATCACCGATGCCGACCTCATCTTCTGTCTCGACTACAACGCCCTCAACCGCATCAGCCGTGTCAAGGACGCAGTCTCGGAGTCGAAGGCCAAACGTGTGCTCATCGACCACCACCTCGACCCAGACATCGAATGCGACGTGACAATCTCGCACCCCGAGGCAGCTGCCACCTGCGAGCTTATCTACCGTTTCTTCGACGACCTCGGCGCCATCAGCCAAATCTCCAAGCCTTGTGCCGAGGCACTCTACACCGGACTGATGACCGACACAGGCAATTTCTCCTACAACTCGCAGAACCCCGATCTCTACATCATCGTGAGCGAGCTGCTGAAGAAGGGTATCAACAAGGACGCTATCTACAATAATGTGTTCAACGTCTATTCCGTATCGCGTCTCCGTCTCATCGGCTACTGTCTCTACCAGAAGATGCGTATCTTCCCCGAGTTCAAGACTGCGGTCATCGCGATGAGCAAGGAGGAGTGTGCGCGCTTCAACTACGAGAAGGGCGACACCGAGGGATTGGTCAACATGCCGTTGCAAATCAAAGAAATCGATGTCTCTATCTTCGTGCGCGAGGATGAGGACAAGATAAAAATCTCGTTCCGCTCCCAAGGCGAGGTGCATGTCAATAAGATGGCAGAGCATTTCAAAGGAGGCGGCCACAAGAACGCTGCCGGTGGCGAGAGCTACTGCTCACTCCGTCGCACGCTCCATCAGATTGAGAACGTGATACGCCGCCGCGAGGAGTTCGACTTCAACAACAAACCCAACAACGAATAAAATAACAACAAGACATATATGGAACTTTCAGAACAAGAGTTGTTCAGACGCAACAGTCTAAACACACTGCGCGAGATGGGCATCGACCCTTATCCTGCAGCAGAATATCCCATTAATGCAAATTCCAAGGAAATTTTAGAAAAATTTCCGGAAGACAATACTCTTTTCCAAGATGTTTGTATCGCTGGTCGTATTATGAAACAGCGTATTATGGGTGCAGTTTCTTTCTACGAACTGCAAGACGCAACAGGCAAAATTCAGATTTACGTAAAACGTGATGAAATCTGCCCCGAAGAGGACAAGACGATGTACAACACGGTCTGGAAGAAACTTCTGGACATCGGAGACATAGTCGGCATCAAGGGGTTCGCATTCTACACCCAGACCGGCCAGCTGAGCATCCACGCCAAGGAACTGACCCTCCTGAGCAAGTCCCTGCGCGTCCTCCCCATAGTAAAGGAGCAGGACGGTCAGGTGTTCGACGCCTTCACCGATCCCGAGCTGCGCTATCGCCAGAGGTACGTGGACCTTATCGTGAACCCTCAGGTGAAGGAAACCTTCATCAAGAGGGCACAGATAATTTCCACAATGAGACAGTATTTCGCCGAGGCCGGCTGCCTTGAAGTCGAGACCCCCATCCTGCAGAGCATTCCCGGAGGCGCCACCGCCCGTCCGTTCATCACGCACCACAATGCTCTCGACATACCCCTGTACCTGCGTATCGCCAACGAACTGTACCTGAAGAGACTCATCGTGGGCGGTTACAACGGCGTGTACGAGTTCGCCAAGGACTTCCGCAACGAGGGTATGGACAAGACCCACAATCCGGAATTCACCTGTATGGAGATTTACGTTGCCTACAAGGACTACATCTGGATGATGGACTTCGTGGAGAAGATGCTGTGCCGCATCAGCACCGCCGTGAACGGCACTACAAAGGTGCAGATAGGGGAGCATGAGGTCGATTTCGGAGTCACGTTCCGCCGTCTGCCAATACTCGAGGCCATAAAGGAGTATGCCGGCGTTGACGTGAAGGGGATGTCGGAGGAGGAACTCCGCCGGACCTGCGCGTCGCTCCACGTGGAGGTGGAACCTTCGATGGGAAAGGGAAAGCTCATAGATGCCATCTTCGGGGAGTATTGCGAGAGCAAGCTCATCCAGCCCACGTTCATCACTGACTATCCTGTGGAGATGAGCCCCCTGACAAAGCGTCACAGGCAGGATCCGACCCTCACGGAGAGGTTCGAAC
>CALEJM010000261.1 GCA_937898265.1 uncultured Porphyromonadaceae bacterium | reverse complement strand
GCCAGGGCTGGTGTAAGTCTCAATCTTTGACGCATCAGAAGGCAGACCCGTGAGTGTCTCCACTACCTTCAGCGTGGAAGTGGTGCTTCCTGCCATAACGGTGATGGTGGTGGGCTTCAAGGTGTGGAGGTTGGGTGCAGTACGGTAGTATATCTGCATATCGGTGGTCTCATTGCCCTCACCCAGATCGAGCGTGATGAAACGCTTAGCCTTGACCGTAGCACCGGATGTTGAGAAATAAGTGTTGGTACCACTAAGCAGAGGAGCGAGAGGATGAGCCTCGTCTGTGCCGGCAGTTGCGTTGGTCGACAAGTAGTAAGGCGCAGCCTTGTCCGTAACCTGTATGTTGTTGAGTTTGGTACTTGTAGCGGTATAATCGCAGATCTGGTCGATCAAGTCCTGGGTGCTTGCAACGAGGTTCTTCAGGTCGTCCTTGGTGAACATCTTTGGGTATTTCTTGCCGAATAGTTCGTTAAGGTGCTCGCGGACGTATATGAGTTTGTCGTAACGTGTGTTACGTATCTCGAGTGTAGGCAGATAGCCTATGCCTGCAAGGTTAGGCATCTGCTCGAAGTCTATTGATGGAGCCACGCCATCGCCGACAAAGAGGAATTTCGCCTCGCTATGGTTGACGATGTTATGTACCTGCTCAGGAGCGAACTCTGCCTGGATTGGCACGGCGACGCATCCGTAACTCAGGATGCAGAAGAAGGCAACGGCCCAGTTGGCACTATTGCGTCCGCAGATGGCAATCTTATCTCCTGGCTCAAGGCCGAGATATTCCATGCCGATATGCATCTTCACGATGCGGCGTGCGACATCGCTATAGCGGAGGCTGTCACCATTATAGTCGGTGAATGCCTCTTTCTGCCAGTTATCAACAAGGGTATTCTGAATATATGATACAAAGCTTGGAACGTTATCCATTTTTAACAGGTGCATTAATGAAATTATCTGCAAAGGTACTAAAGTTTTTGTATATTTCGCCTATAAAAGTGTTATAATATCATAAATGCTAATCAAAAAGGAAGAATATTTGAGAAAAAATAAGTACTTTTGTGCTTCAAAAATAAAAATCACATAAAAATATAAAATGTTTGAAAACCTGAACGAACGACTTGAAAGGTCGTTTAAGATACTTAAGGGTGAAGGAAAAATCACCGAGATTAATGTTGCAGAAACCTTGAAGGATGTGCGCCGCGCACTCCTCGACGCAGACGTAAACTACAAGGTAGCCAAGACTTTCACGGACACCGTTAAGCAGAAGGCTCTCGGCATGAACGTGCTCACGGCCGTGAAGCCCCAGCAGATGATGGTGAAAATCGTGCATGACGAGTTGGCAACTCTCATGGGCGGCACCAACGAAGGCATCAACCTCAAAAACTCACCTGCTATCATCTTGATGGCCGGTCTGCAAGGTTCTGGTAAGACCACCTTCACCGGCAAGTTGGGTAACATGCTCAAGACAAAACGTGGCAAGAACCCATTGTTTGCTGCCTGCGACGTCTATCGTCCTGCTGCTATCGACCAGTTGAAGGTGTTGGGTGAGCAAGTTGGTATTCCTGTTTATGCCGAGGAGGAGGAAAAAAATCCTGTTATCAAGGCACAAAACGCCATCAAGTTTGCCAAACAGCATCAGCACGACGTGGTCATCATCGATACCGCCGGCCGCTTGGCTGTCGATGAGCAGATGATGAACGAGATTGCTGCTATCAAAGAGGCTATCAACCCAGACGAAATCCTCTTCGTGGTCGACTCCATGACCGGTCAAGACGCTGTCAACACTGCCAAAGAGTTCAACGATCGTCTCGACTTCACAGGCGTAGTCCTCACCAAGTTGGACGGTGATACCCGCGGTGGTGCTGCCTTGTCAATCCGCACCGTGGTCAACAAGCCAATCAAGTTCGTGGGTACTGGCGAGAAACTTGACGCTATCGACCTCTTCCACCCAGAACGTATGGCCGACCGTATCCTCGGCATGGGTGACGTGGTTACCCTCGTTGAGAAGGCGCAAGAGCAATACGACGAGCAGAAGGCACGCGAACTCTCCAAGAAGATTGCGAAGAATCAGTTTGGCTTCGACGACTTCATGGATCAGATTCAGCAGATCAAGAAGATGGGTAACCTCAAGGAACTCGCTTCGATGATTCCTGGCGTGGGCAAGGCTATCAAGGATATCGACATCGACGACAAATCATTCGCTGGCATCGAGGCTATCATCAATTCGATGACTCCTTACGAGCGTCGCAATCCGGAGTCGCTGACCACCTCTCGCAAGGCGCGTATCGTGAAGGGCTCTGGTCGCTCACTCCAAGAGGTGAACCGCTTGATTACGCAGTTCGACCAGATGCGCAAGATGATGCACGCTGTTCAGCAGAACGGTCTCCGCGCTACCATGAAGGGTCAGAAGAAAAAGAAACGTCGTTAATACGTTTCTGTTAAGATACGACAAAGCCGACTGAGCAGTTGCTCGGTCGGCTTTTTGTTTGCCCGGAAGAACCGGTAAATCTATCGTCTAATCTACCCAGCAGAGGTCGCTCATCACGTCGTTGGAGACGAGGATGCCTTCGGGGGTGAGGATGAGGCGGTCGTTCTCTTTGCGGAGGAGTCCGTGCTCAAGGCTCGGGGCGGCTTCGCTGAGGCAGAACTTTAGCAGTTTGTCGCCGAAACGCTCGCGGAGGACGGTGAGGTCGAGGCCTTTGGCGGTGCGAAGGGCTGTGAAGACAAACTCGTTGTAGCGTTCCTCGGCGGTCAGTTCTTCCACGTGGAGCACCTCGTTGCCGTTGATGTAGCGCTGAGTGTCGGCTTCGTTCCACCAGCGGCGTGTGCCGTCGTAGGAGTGGGCGGCGGCGCCGATGCCGAGATACGGCGTGCCGTCCCAGTAGCGGGAGTTGTGGCGCGAGTGGGAGCCTGGTTTGCAGAAGTTGGAAATCTCGTAGTGCTCGAAGCCGGCGGCTGTGGTCTGCTCGCGAAGAAGGCGGAACATCTCCAACTGCGTCTCCTCGTTCACTTCGGTCAGCACGCCTTGGGCAATCTTGCGCTCCAACGGTGTGTTCTCCTCAATGCTGAGGTTGTAGGCAGTGAGGTGCGTTACAGGGAGAGCGAGGGCGGCGTCGAGAGTCTTGCGCCAACTGTCGATGGTCTGCGACGGAAGACCGAAGATGAGGTCGATGCTGATGTTGTGTATGTTGTTGCGGTGGCAGATGTCGATGGCTTCCACAACCTGTGCGGCGGTGTGACGTCGGTTGACGATGCGCAGTTCGTTGTCGTTCATGCTCTGCTCACCCATGCTGATGCGGTT
>CALEJM010000260.1 GCA_937898265.1 uncultured Porphyromonadaceae bacterium | reverse complement strand
GGTGGATGACGGGAACCTTTTTGTCAAAACCATCCGCCGCTTTGCCGAGCCTATCCTCTCGATGGTGCCACAGTACTGCGACGAATACTCCGAGGCACACCGACTCCTCAAGTTCCTCCGCTACTTCGTGCCGATGGACGCCTCCGAGATTCCTCCAACCTCGCTCCTGCGCGAGTTCCTTGGCGGCAGCAGTTTCCGCTACTAAACGGTCACAATATATATATAATACACAGCCTCCACCGCCTCGTGGGGGCTGCGTTTTTTATGACCTAAATCTCTCTTTTTCTGCTCACCTCACAACAGCGGTTTTTACGAATGAGCCAGTCGGACACCTACCCCACACCCCCACAACCGCCTAAAACAAAGGGGTTAAATCCCTCAGCACAGTTGGAAGAATCTCCCACAGCCATTTCAAGGAAAAGATGTACCTTTGCAAAGACTATACCCTAACGGAAAATCATAAACAAAACAAATAGAACAATATGAAAAAAATTCTCTTCGCCTTAATGGCAATCGCAGCTTTGACAATCACAAGCTGTAACCACGGCAACGATCCTGAACCACCAGTGACTCCAGGCGACACCACCGCGACTTACGATCACGGCATCGTCATCTCTCAAGCCTATCAGTTCAACGCTGAGGCTGTTTCAGAGAACGGTCTCTGGGCTGCAGGCGCTTCAACCGAAGCCGACGTTCCAGCAATCTGGGATGTCAACAAAAACGTCATCACTATCTTTGAAGGCAACGAAGGTGGCGCACTCCACGCTATCAACAACGCCGGCACCGCAGTGGGCGACAACGGCGACTTCGCCATCATCATCAAAAACAACACCGTAACCGACCTCTACAAAGGCGCTAACGACGCTGGCAGCAGCGCCTACGGCATCACCGACGACGGCAGCGTCATCGCCGGCTACTACTTCGACGAGGCTTGGAGCACCAAACCATGCATCTGGGACGCTTCTGGCGCTCGTCACGACCTTGCTCTCCCAACCGAGAACGAGACCGGTTTCGCCTTCAGCGGCGGCGAGGCTCGCTGGATCAGCGGCGACGGCAGCGTCATCGCTGGCTTCCTCATGGACGACTACTCAACATGGCCTGCAGTCATCTGGCGCAAGAGCGGCAACGACTACGTTTGCGAGGTAATCTGCAAAGACTATTTCGAGACCGACATGGGTCAAGGCAAACCTTACATGATGTTTGGTTCCGACGCTATGGCACTCAGCCACAACGGCGAATGGCTCACCCTCGTAACCCAAGAAGAGTTTGACGCCTTCGACTTCGAAGCTGCCCCAACCCCTTACAAAGCAGCTCGCTTCAACCTCAAAACGAAACAACTCCAAGTTGCCGACCGCGTAGAGGCTTTCTACGGCATCTCTAACGACGGCACCACCGTTGGCTGCATCACCGACATGATGAGCGGCGACCGCGTAGGCTACATCTGGAAAGCCAACGACGCTCAACCAACCGTGTTCACCGACGAATACAAATACGACGAGATTGCCAACCGGCTTCACGTCCGCTATCCCGGCGTCGATTTTCATCCGTGGAT
>CALEJM010000259.1 GCA_937898265.1 uncultured Porphyromonadaceae bacterium | reverse complement strand
GAAGTCCATCAGGTTCTGCGACGACGAGACGTAATGGTCGTGGTTGCCCATCACGACGGGACAGCCGAGGTTGCGGACGATCTCCAGGCACTCGTGGGGGTTCGCGTTGTAGCCGACGACGTCGCCCGTGCACAGGTAGTCCGTCACCCCGAGTTCGCGGCAGTCGGCGAGCACCGTCTCGAGAGCCTCGAGATTCGAGTGGATGTCGCCAAGTATCGCAAAAACCTTGTCCATTACTTGAGCAGCGCGCCGACGAGCTGAAGGTCTTCGGCCGTCGTGATCTTGATGTTCGGCTTCAGGTTCGAGACGACCTTGACCGGCACGCCGTCCGCCATCCACGCCGTCCGCATCTGGACATAATCCCTGTCATCGGCAGAATAGTAGAGGTCGACCGAATCCTTGCGACGCACGGCCTTGATCCAGATCGCCTCGACGGGTTTCGGCAGACGGATGACGCTCCAGTCGCTCTTTCTCTGCCTTGGTCAACTGCTTCTCGTTGGAGGCGATAGGGGCAGAAGGCTCCTGTTGCTGCGTGATGATTGGAGGTGCAGGAGCAGGCTGCTGCGGTGCGGCAGCGGCTGCCGAGGCACTGCTCTCTTGCGGTGCGTCTGCCACCTCTTCCATCGGAGCGGGCGAGCCGCCACCTTCGAAATCTTCAGAAAAACTCACCATAATGCCTTCTTCCATCTCTTCTTTGTAGATGGAGAGACCGCAAAGGAGTAGCAGCAGCAATATGAGGATGCAGAATACGGCAGTGCATATCGATGCGTACAGGTCAGTCTTCTTTATCGTTATGGGCATAACTGTGAAGTTCTTGGATTGGGTTGATTACTCCTCGACACGTCGCGTTGCTATCACGAGTTTGAGTTTGTTTTCGTTGACCACGTCGAGCACTTTGACCACCTCTTTGTAGGGGACGTTCTCGTCGGCGTGGAGTGCCACGAAGACGGCGGTGTCTTGTGCATAGACAGCCTGAAGCTCAGCCTCAAGGTCCTCAAAGAGGATGTTGCGTGGCGACTCGCCTTGGTCGGCGATAGCATAGCTGCCAGTCTCGTCGATGGAGAGGCGCACTACGTGGGCTTTTGTCGAGGTCTTGGTCTTGCTCTGTGGCAGTTTGATGCGCATGTCGTTGGGCGACGACATCGTTGATGCTATCATGAAGAACAGCAGGAGCAGGAAGATGATATCGGTCATCGACGACATGCTGAACGAGGCATCTACTTTATTGCGTTGCTTTAAAGCCATAGATTTATCTGTGGTAAAGGAGTCGGCAGTGTAATTATTTAACAGAAGGCTCGTTGAGGAGGTCCATGAACTCCATGCTTGAGCTTTCAAGACGGCGCATCACGGCGCTCACACGAGAGACAAGGTAGTTGTAGGCAAAGTAGGCCAAGATACCGACAATCAAACCTGCCACGGTGGTCACCATTGCGGTGTAGATACCGCCGGAGAGGTCGCTGAGGTTGACGGTGTTGTCGCCTTTGTTGGCCATATTGAAGAAAGCCTCAACCATGCCGAGCACGGTGCCAAGGAAACCAATCATCGGTGCACCGCCTGCAATGGCAGAGAGGAGGCTGAGTCCTTTTTCCAACTTAGCCACCTCCATGTTGCCGACGTTCTCGATGGCCACCAAGACGTCGCTCATCGGACGACCGAGACGGCTGATGCCCTTCTCAATCATGCGAGCAGATGGGGTATGGGTTGATTTGCAGAGGTTGACGGCACTCTCAATCTTACCGTCGTAGATATAGTCTTTGATTCGATTCATGAACGAAGGGTCTTCCTTGGAGGCGCTGTGGATAACGAAGAGGCGCTCAAAGAAGATGTAGCACGCCAACACGAGCATCAAAACCAGAGGAATCATAATCCAGCCGCCTTTGAGCGCCATGTCGAAGAAACTCATCTCCACTTCTGGCTCTGCTGCGGTGGTGAGTGCAGATTCTACATTAGGAATCACTGTATCAACGGTTTGTTGCAACAAGATTGAAAGCATATTCTAATAGATTTTATTGTTCTGTTTGATTCTTACTAAGGTTTTAGACTAAGCACGCTTTGTAGCGTTTAACGGTCTCTTCAAGGCCCCAATAGAGGGCGTCGGAGATGAGGGCGTGACCGATGGACACCTCAGCCAGGAACGGGATGTTCTGATGGAAGAAGGCGAGGTTTTCGGTGCTGAGGTCGTGGCCGGCGTTGATTTCCAAGCCTAAGCTGTGAGCGAGGTTGGCAGCCTCCACGAATGGGGCAACGGCAGCTTCGCGGTCAACGTTGTAGTTGGACGCATAAGGCTCGGTATAGAGCTCGATGCGGTCGATGCCGAGGGTGGCAGCAGCACGGATGTTCTCCAGTTCGGTGCCCACAAAGACGGAGACACGGATGCCGCAAGCTTGGAACTCGGCGGTGACGTCGGCAAGGAATTTGTGGTTTTTGATGCAGTCCCAGCCTGAGTTGGAGGTGAGTTGGTCAGGTCCGTCAGGCACCAGAGTGACCTGCGTTGGGCGTACATCTTTCACCAATTTCACAAATTGTGGAATCGGATTGCCTTCGATATTGAACTCAGTGGTCACGGCACCACGAAGGTCGTAGACGTCGGTATAGCGGATGTGACGCTCGTCGGGACGAGGGTGAACGGTGATACCGTCGGCACCAAAACGCTCACAATCAAGCGCTACTTTAAGTACATTAGGAACATTACCGCCTCGCGCATTGCGCAATGTGGCAATTTTATTGACATTGACACTCAGTTTTGTCATATTGTTACGTTGTGATTTTTCGTTCAGGCAACTACCTGTTTATTAACTTTTTTCGCCCTAAGAGGAAGATTTTTTCGCTCTCCGTTTCTCTGTCGGCAACTTTTCGTGTACCTTTGTGGCGATTTAGGTGCAAAGATACTATTTTGTGTCGAGCAATGCAACTCACTCAACAAAAAAATGTGAGTCTGTTTCACCTTTTTTCTATTACACGTAATTTTGGAGACCCACCCTATGCAAAAGGTTCTGATTTTTGGCAACAGTTTTCGCGTCAACCGACTGCCGCAGATGCAGCAGCTCTTCGTTCAACTCAAGAAACACCAACTCGACATTGCTGTCGACCAACAGTTTTCGCAGTTTCTTGTTGAGGAGGTCGGCATCGACCGCTCGCTCTTCCAAACCATTGACGGAGAGGATTTCACGGGCGATATTGCTTTCAGCCTCGGTGGCGACGGCACGTTTTTGAACACCGCTGCCCGTATCGGCTCCAAGGGTATTCCTATCATCGGCATCAACACCGGCCATCTGGGTTTCCTTGCCGACATCACCAACGACGAGGCTGCCACCTTCGTCGACGATATCGCTACGGGTAATTTCAAGGTGGAGCAACGCACGCTCTTGGAGGCAAGGGTGAAGGAGGGTGGCGAAAAGCTCAACTTCCCATTTGCACTCAACGAACTTGCCATCCTGAAACAGGATCTCTCGTCGATGATTTCGGTGGAGGCACGTGTCAACGGTGAGTTGCTCAACACCTACAAGGCCGACGGTCTCTTGGTGGCAACGCCAACAGGTTCAACCGCCTACGCCATGAGTGCGGGCGGTCCGATTACAACGCCGAACACCCCGGTATTTGTGATTGCGCCTATCGCACCACACAGCCTGACGATGCGCCCTATCGTGCTGCCCGACGACTGCACCATCGAACTCACCACCGAGAGTCGCTCTCAAAGCTATCTGGCCGCCTTCGACGGTCGATCACAGGTGCTCGACTGCCGCACGACGTTGGTGCTCCGCCGCGCCGACTACCGCATCAACATCATTCGTCCTAACGAGCATACGTTCTTCAACACGCTGAAGACCAAGCTGATGTGGGGCGCCGACAAACGATAACTAAATTCCTCAGTCACACAATGAGAATCATATACATGGGCACGCCCGACTTCGCGGTTGCCCCTTTGCAAGCTTTAGTGGAACGCGGCTACAACGTGGTTGCCGTAGTGACCATGCCCGACAAACCTGCTGGACGTGGACACAAGATTCAATATTCTCCTGTCAAACAGTTTGCTCTTGACCACAACCTCCCAGTCCTACAGCCAGAGCGTCTGAAAGATGAGGCTTTCCTCGAGGAGTTAAGGAGCTATCAGGCAGACCTTCAGATTGTTGTTGCCTTCCGTATGTTGCCAGAGGTGGTTTGGAACATGCCACCCAAGGGAACGTTTAACCTCCACGCCTCACTCCTTCCGCAGTATCGTGGCGCCGCCCCCATCAACTGGGCGATTATCAACGGCGACACCGAGAGCGGTGTGACGACGTTCCAATTGAAACACGAGATTGACACGGGCGCTATCATCCGTCAGGCTGCTACCCCTATCACCCCCGATGACAACGCCGGCACCCTCCACGACCGTCTGATGGAGATTGGCACTGAGTTGGTCGTTGAGACTGTAGACCTCATCCAATCAGGCGATTACACGCCTATACCACAGCGTGAGGACATCGAGTTGCGCCCAGCTCCGAAGATTTTCAAGGAGACCTGCCACCTCGATTTCAACCAGACGACCGAAGCGGTTCACAACCGTGTGCGCGGTCTCTCGCCCTACCCTGCCGCTTGGTTCAACTACAACGCCGAGGGGAAGGAACCACTTGCCTTCAAGGTGTTTGAGACGGGCGTTGAACTCTGTCAGCACCAACTGACGCCAGGCACGCTGGTGACCGACAACAAGAAGGAGCTGAAGGTGGCTACCACCGACGGCTACCTCCACATCCGCTTGCTCCAAATGCCAGGCAAGAAACGGATGACCGCCGAGGAGCTGATGCGCGGCTACAAGTTTGAGAATCACGCTAAAATAGATTAGCTCAGGGCGAAAATTTGCCTCAAGATAACGAATCCTTCGTTTGGGGAACCGAATTCTCCAGACGAAGGATTTTTCGTTGCTTAAAGGTTGGATTTTCGTTTTTGACTCTGCCGTTCAAGCAGCTACAACCAGTTTTGAACCCAAGGACTCAGTTCATTAACAGAAACGAGCATAAAAATGGACCATGACCTCGCAAACCCTCATTTCGCAGAGCATAATATGGAGCAAAGCAGCGATTCCATCAGTGAGCATCGGGATTTATCAGGCGAATGCTGCGTTACGAGAGTCGCGTCACGATTTTCCGTTTCAGAGGGAGAACCGCCCATTTTCAACCCTTGGCTACAAAAAACTCTCCCCGTCTACACAATAGAAAGGGAGAGCCCAAGCGGCAGAACCGCCTAAAATAATACACTTATGAGATTTCGAAATTTAGCGCAATTTTATTTATGATTGCAGCCTTCATGATTGCACTGATGCTCAGCGCCCTCATGATGCTCACACTGGTGGTTGCATTCGTGCTCCTCACCTTCGTGATGATGACCGCATTCGTGATTGCAAGTCTCATGGTCGCCATTGCAGCAAGCGTGTTCACATTGCTTTTCTGCAGTTGGCTCAAACGCTTTGACTGTGGTTGCAGAAGACAGGATTGGCTTCCAGAAGATTTTGATTGGCGACCAAGTGTCGACAGTCAACGTAGTAGTAATCATTGACATGGCCTGGAACTTCAAGGTCTGTGGATCAATGACTGCATGGTATTCAGCGCCCAAGCTTACGTCGCCTAAAATCATCTGGATGGAGTCGGTCTTAGCAGTGCCGTCTTCAGCAAAAGGAACGCTGATGCAGACACCGTTTTCGGTTTCTGTGCCGTCTTCAAGCGTTACCAACGTATTGATAAACAAGGTTGAACCAGCAGCATTGGTTCTCTGTGCGAGATAGTTGAAACGGAGCACATCGTCTTTGACTTTACAGAAACGATGGAGCACGGCCAAGGTATGATTCAGGAGCGTCGGGATATCGACAGTGGTAGCGATGTCGTCGGTGTTTTTCTCGATGATGTTTTCACAGTCAGCGCAAGAGAACACGAGTCCTTTGAAGACATCGTAAGTCATATAGCAAGCATCGCCATGAGAACATGAAGTGGTAGTGCTTACAGCAATAAATTGTGAAGCAAGGCAGGTTTCTTCTTGTTGTTGGTTTTGTTTCTTTCCGCAAGCAACAAGTGTCAGCATGATAAGAATCAGCGACAAAATACTTAATCTCTTCATAATTATTGTAAGTTTGATTTGTTAATAAAGTCGTGTACCATTGTCACAAGAGCGCCTCATTATCAATGGAGCAACTTCTTGTTCGGCAAAGATAAGCCTTATTATCAATTAACAAAAACAAATAGACAACTTTAACTTTTTAACACGAAGGCAGTGGATTTTCTACGTTTTCGGTCCGATTTTTGATTACAGTTTTTCAGATAGGGGAAATTTTTAGCAAATTGCCCAGGGCAGAAAAACAACAAAGGGGCAAACCATTAGCGGTTCGCCCCTTGTGAGGTTTGACTATTACTTCAGAAAGAGTAAATTCTTGTCAATTATTTATTTTCTGCAGCAATTTTAAGAGCCAATTCATAGATAGTGGTGTCGTCCAATACAACCAAACCACCGTCAGGTCCTGGTTCGATGTGAACACCGCAACCGTCACCCTCTTTGAAGTTTTGACCACCGAAATAGTTACGAACGGTATCAGCTGTGAGACCTAATTCGTCGGCAATGCGTTGCATAGAACCGTTTGGCAGACTGTCTTTGAGTTTGCGCAATTCGTTAAATGATATTGTCTTAGTCATGATGAAGTATGATTAAGGGGTTGTACAAAATTTCTTTATTTTTTTCTGTTGTAAATATACGACCTTTTTTTGAGATTTGCGCCCACATGGAGCAGTTTTTTTGCGTGTTTTTTTACTTTTTTCTTACTTATTAGGTTATCAACCACTTAAGAAACCATCGCTGCATAAAGCGGCATCTGGAAGAGGGCTACAACGGCGATGGTGAGCAAGAAGGTGAGTGTAAAAATATGGGCGTCGGTCTTGGTCATGCTGCGACAGAACGCCAACATCTGCGGCTGCACGCGGCGAATGGTGGAGTAGCTACCCCAAGCAAGGAGTGCGCCGAGGAGTGCGCCGCCGAGGATGTCGCCCGGATAGTGAACGCCGAGATACATGCGGGTGTAGCTGGAGAGGATGGCCCAGGCGAAGGCGGTGCATGAGAACAACGGACGACGGATGGTCAGCGCCAGAAAGGTGGCGACGGCAAATCCGTTGGCAGCGTGCGACGAGACGAAACCGAACGCACCGCCACGATAGCCGTTGACAACGTGTACCAAGGGGCCGATGTCGTCGGCATGCGTTGGGCGCGGACGCTCCACGAGGGGCTTGATGACGTCGGAAGCGAGTTGGTCTGCCATGATGACCACGACTGCCAGGAAGGCTACATACCACAGGAAAGGCTGTCGGCCCATGCGGCGGTAGCATAGGAAGAGCAACACCAACGCCAACGGCAACCACGAGAGGAGGTTGGTGGTGATGTAGAAGAAGTGGTCAAAAAAAGGAGAGTTGATGCCGTTGATCCACAGCAACAACTCTTTATCTAAATTGATCAGTGATTCAAACATTAGATATGCTGGATTGTGGTGACTGGGAGCCAGCCGACTTGTCCGTCGGCAATACGAATCTTACACCATGAGCCTACCACGTCCTGACAAGCCACCTTGGTGCCTTCGTGGAGCACGAAGATTTCGGTGCCGCTGTCGTCTGGCGAACTCTTCACAGTAACAGAACCCACCATAACGATGGCCTCAACACGGTCTTCAACATAGTGTTTCTGTGAGAAGGCGTAGATGGCGGCCACGATGGTGAAGAAGAAGCAGAAGACGCTTACGCCAAACGCCACCTTTCTCAGAGTCAACACCTTGCCGAAGATATAGACAAACAAGGCGATGAGCATCAGCGAGAAGAGGATGGTGGAAATGAGTCCCCAAGTGTCGGCAGCAAGCGAGCGACCCAAATTGCGGAAGAAGGCTGCCACAAAGAAGGTGTCGATAGGCTCAATGCGGTCGGTAATCTGCTGATTGACAAATTCCAGATTGGCTTTGGCATCGGCATGATGTGGATTGAGACGCAGCGCGCGCTCAAAACTCAAGATGGAGAGACCGAGGTTGCCGTTCTTGAAACAGGCGTCACCATAGTTATAATAGAGGTCGGCCGACTCATACTCTTCCAGCAGTGTGGCATAGATTTCGGCGGCGTCGCTGTAGTTGCCTGCGGCATAGAGGTCGTTGGCTTGCTTGATCTGCTCGTCAACCGCCGTAGCAGCCTGAGCAGCAAAGAACATGAGCAGAAGCGACAATGTTGCAATTATCTTTTTCATCTCTATTCTCCTTTTTTATTTTACAATCATGCCCTCAAGACGAGAGATGACGGCGATACTATTATTATATATATTAGTCATGGCGTCTTGCGAGTTCTGCATCGGCGCAAAGCGTTCGTACTCGCAGGCGTTGAGCAACTGGGTAAACTCCTCGATGACCTCTTCTGTCACACCGCTCTGCTGCAGCTGCTGAGCTACGTTCTCTTTGTTGAGTTCGGCAACAGGGATAGAGAGTTTGTCGCAGAGGTAGCCCCAGAGGGTCTTCAGCACCTCGTCGTAGAACTCGTTCTTCTTGCCTGCCTTCATCAGTGCGTCGGCAGTCTTGAGGCGCTTGGTTGCCACCTTGTTGGCTTTCTTCGACTTCATCTGCGCTACGTTGGCATTCTCGCGAGCCTGCTTACGGAAGAAAATGAGCAATGCGATGGCAAGGAGGGCTGGGATGAGGTAGGTCAACCAATAGGAGAGGGAACCAACCCACACCTCTTTGCGCGGACGGGCGGTGACGTTGTCGGTCTTGATGTAACGGACGTCGGTGGCGATGGTCTTCACCTGCTCTTGCTGATTGGAGTAGTTGACGGCATCGTCGTTGACCACACCAGTGCTTTTGGTGACGGTGAGGTCGAAGCCATCGCAAGTCAGCGTCTTATAACTGTCGGAGGAGAGGTCAAAGTAGGAAAGGGTGAAACCTGGAATCTTAAATTCGCCCGGATGACGTGGGATAGCGAGGTATTCAATGGTCTTGGAGCCCACCATGCCTTCGGCGGTATTACGGTAGTCCTGACCAACGGTAGGTTCGTAGACCTCAAAGTCGGTTGGGAAGTTGATTTCCGGCGTCTTGATCATCTTGAGGTTGCCGGTGCCTTTCAGCGTCACCTTGATGGTGACTGGCTCGTTGGCTGCCAACTCAAGTTTATCGATTTCTGTGGTCATCGTGAGTTTGCCGACGCCGTTGCTGAAATCTTCAGGCTCTGGCTTTGGCAATGGCTGCACGTTGATAGTCACGGCTTTTGATGCCAACGCTTTCTCTACCTCGTTGTAGACAGGCACGATGCCGAAGAAGCTGCGCTGCTGACCCACCTGAACGCGGACGGCGGCAGTCAGTTTCATCGGTTCGATGGTCAACTTACCCCCTTTCTGAGGGAACACGATGAGTTGCTTGAGGATAGAGGTGTTGTAGTTTTTGCCGTTGTGGTGCTCAACGCCGTTGCGACGTGAGTCGTCGATGTCTACGTCTTGAGAGGTGAAGCCCTTGAGGTCAGGGAATTTCACGTTGTCGATGCTGATAACGTCAACTTTGTAGAAGAGTTTGTAGGCCACCATAAGCGCCTCTTGCTCACGGACGGAGGTCTTCGACACCTGGGTCAAGAGGAAGAGGTTGTCGGCGGTCACCTGTTGGGAGTTGGTCACCTGAGGTTGCGCCGACTGCTGACCACCCTGCTGCTTCGCGCCCTCTTCTTGAGGCAACACGTTCATGGTGATGGCGTTGGACTTGTAGGACGAGCCGTCGACGTTGGCAGTAGCAGCAGGAATGGTGTGCTTACCTACGCTCTTTGCGCGAAGGATATAGGTAACGGTGTAGGCAAAGGTGGAACTCTGTCGACC
>CALEJM010000258.1 GCA_937898265.1 uncultured Porphyromonadaceae bacterium | reverse complement strand
TCACGGTACAGTAAAGATTATCATAGCACGTTTCGCGCACAAAAGTAAAGAGTCCGCACCCGTCCGGGGCGGGTTTTCCCCCGGTTCTCCTCCATTTTTTCCTTGTGTGTTGGAAAATATACCAAACACAAGGGCTTGTAGTGTGAAGGAATTTGACTTGACAAACAGAGGGGACTGTGTTACAATTCCGCTTGTAAAGTTTGATAGCTTTACATTACGGTGTGAAGGAGGTCGGATGGAATGAAAAGTCAGGCTTACCGCATGGCGATGCTGTTCGATTTTTATGGCGACATTTTAACGGAACGGCAAAAGGAATTCTACGACCTCTATTACAACGAGGATCTTTCTCTGGGCGAGATTGCGGAAAACTACAACATCACGCGCCAGGGCGTCCGGGATGTCATCGTTCGGGCTGAGGCTACCCTCACCGAACTGGAGGACAAGACCGGACTGATCAAGCGGTTCCATTCCATGACCAAGCAGCTGCAGCAGGTGCGTGAGGATGCCCAGCATCTGGTCGACCTGGCTCTCCAGCGGGATGACGAGGAGCTGGAAATCACCTCTCTTCGCATCCGGGACACCGCAGACACCCTTTTGAAGGAGTAATCCATGGCATTTGAAGGACTTTCCGAAAAGCTGTCCGCAGCATTCAAAAAGCTGCGCGGCAAAGGTCGGCTGAGCGAAGCCGACGTGAAGGAGGCCATGCGTGAGATCCGCCTGGCCCTTCTGGAGGCCGACGTCAGCTACAAGGTGGTCAAACAGTTCATCGCTCAGGTGACGGAAAAGGCCGTGGGCACCGACGTGCTCGAGGCCCTCTCCCCCGCCCAGATGATCATCAAGATCGTCAACCAGGAGCTGACCGAACTGATGGGTGGCTCCAGCGCCAAGCTGACCATCGCGCCCAAGCCCCCTACGGTCATTATGATGGTAGGTCTGCAGGGCGCCGGTAAAACCACCAACGGTGCCAAGCTGGCCGGTCTGATGAAAAAATCCAACGGCAAGCGTCCTCTGCTGGCCGCCTGCGACATTTACCGCCCCGCTGCCATCAAGCAGCTGGAAGTGGTGGGTGAGCAGTTGGGAATCCCCGTCTTCCAGATGGGACAGACCAATCCCGTGGACATCGCCAAGGCGGCGGTGGAACACGCCGTCAAGCACGGCAACGACATGGTGTTCCTGGACACCGCCGGTCGTCTCCACAACAAGGTCAACCTCATGAACGAACTCTCGAAGATCTCGAAAGTCTTGGGTCGCCTCTCCCCATCGGCACCTAACGACGTGCTCCTCGTCTTGGACGGCTCCACAGGTCAAAACGCCTACGAGCAAGCCAAGCAGTTCAGCAAGGTGACCAACATCACATCTTTGGCAGTCACAAAACTCGACGGCACAGCAAAAGGTGGCGTCGTCATTGGCATCTCAGACCAATTCAAGATTCCGGTGAAATATATCGGACTTGGTGAAGGAATGACCGACTTGCAGCCATTCGACAAATTCGAGTTCGTTGAATCGCTGCTCCCAGATAATTTGAAAGATTGAGAAAGAACGAAGTAGATATCATCACGCTGGGGTGCTCCAAAAACTTGGTGGACTCCGAGCGTCTCTTGCTCCAGTTTCAGCGCAACGGCTACACGGTGAAGCACGACCCTCACCGCGTGGACGGCGAGATTGTGGTGGTCAACACCTGCGGCTTCATCGGCGACGCTAAAGAGGAATCCATCAATGCAATCCTCGAACTCGTTGAGGCCAAGAAACGTGGCAAGATTGGTCGTCTCTATGTAATGGGTTGTCTCTCTGAACGCTATCGCGGCGAACTGGAGGCTGAACTCCCAGAGGTGGACGGCTACTATGGAAAATTCAGTTGGCCGCAACTCCTTGGCGACCTCGGCAAAGCGTTCTATAACGACGCAATGGCACAACGTGTGCTCACCACGCCGAGTCACTACGCCTACGTGAAAATCTCCGAGGGCTGCAACCGCCATTGCTCCTATTGCGCCATTCCGCTGATGACTGGTCCCCACCAGTCGCAAAAGTTGGAAGACCTTGAGGCTGAGGTTCGTAATCTTGCTCAACAAGGTGTCAAAGAGATTCAGCTCTTGGCGCAAGACCTCACCTTCTATGGTCGCGACCTCTATGGCGAGTCGCGTCTGGCGGAGTTGGTGCAGCGTATCTCTAAGGTTGACGGCATCGAATGGATCCGTCTCCACTATGCCTATCCTTATCAATTCCCCAAAGATATTCTCGACGTCATGCGCGAAAACCCTAAGGTGTGCGCCTACCTCGACATGGCATTGCAGCATATCAGCACCCACATGCTGAAGCAGATGCGTCGTCACGTCACGTCGGAAGAGACCTACGACCTCATCCGCGAGATTCGAGAGAAAGTGCCGGGTATCCATCTGCGAACCACCCTCATGGTGGGTCATCCTGGCGAGACGGAACAAGACTTCGAGGAGTTGAAACAGTTTGTGAAAGCGGCTCGCTTTGAGCGTATGGGTGCCTTTGCCTACTCTCACGAAGAGGGCACTTATGCCTACGCAAACTATGAAGACGAGATCCCTCAAGATGTGAAGCAAGCGCGCTTGGACGAAATCATGCGCATTCAGGAACGCATTGCTGCAGAGATCAATGCCGAGAAAGTCGGCAAGCAGTTCCGCGTCATCATCGACAGAGCCGAAGACGACTTCTATGTCGGCAGAACGGAGTTTGACTCTCCGGAGGTTGACGGCGAAGTGCTGATTCGTCGCGAAGAGGGACGTCTCCGAATCGGACAGTTCTACACCGTAGAGGTGACGGAGGCCGACACCTTCGATCTCTATGGTCACGTTGTCAAATAAAACAAAGTAAACAATATGAATAACAAAGAGTTGGTTGTAGCATTGGCAGAGAAGATGCAGGTCACCCAAAAGGAGGCTGCAGGCTTGCTTGGTGTCTATGTTGAAGAAGTGCAGAAAGGACTGACGATAGAACAGTCGGTTAACTTCCTGAATATTGGCAGTTTCGATGTCAAGATGCGTGAACAGCGACTCTCTGTGAGTCCAAAAACCAAGAAGCGCCTCTTGGTGCCCCCTAAGATGGTGCTTAACTTTGTGCCTACTTCAACCTTTAAGTCTAAAGTAAAAAAGCTTGAATCGAATGAGTGAGAAAATCAATACCAAAGAACTTGTGAGGTCGATGGCGACGCATTTAGGTGTGTCGGCAGCGGCTTCAACTGCTTTTATAGAGGCTTTCCAAGAGGTTTTTGAAGAGGCACTGCTGCGAGATAAGGTGGTCAAAGTGAACGACATCGGCACCTTTAAGCTGGTGTGGCACGCCCCTCGCAAGAGCGTCAACGTGCGCAGCGGCGAGGAGATGGAGATTGCCGGACACTATAAAATCTCGTTCGTCCCCGACAACTCGTGGGGCGATAAAATCAACGAGCCGCTCGCTCATCTCGAGGCTGTTGAACTGCCGGGCGATGCCCCTGTGGTGGCAGCCGTTGCGGAGGAACTAGACCACGAAATGGTGGATGCTACCGCTGCCGACCAAGACTACGAACTGCCGATGCAGCACCTCAACGAGCAAGCTACCGAAGTGAAATCGCTCCTTGATGATATCTTGGGCGTAGCTGCAGAAACGGAAGGGGGCGACGCAGTTTCGCAAACCGTTGAATCAAAAGACGAGACGGAAACTCAAAAGACTGCCGAAGCGTTGCAAACGGAATCTGTTGAGGAGCAAACCGTCGTGGAAGTTGCCGAACCGCAGACTGAAATTGTAGAATCTGACTCGGAGGAACCGATTGTCGCCGAGTCTGCCGATAATGTCGAGCCGATTGTAGAAACGGCGGCAGCCGAGATGGAATCGGAACCCGTTGCCGCCGAACCGAAGGAGACAGTCACGGAATCTGTTCAGCCGCTGGAAACGGAAATCTCCGACGCTGCCGAAGTGCAGCCTGCCGCTTTGGTGGATACTCCTGCCGAGGAGCAGTCCACTGTGGAGGCGGAGGAGCAACCTGTGGCAGCCGATTCAATCGTAGAAACCGAAGAGAAGGCGGACGAACCTCAACCTGTGGTGGCTGCCGAGCCTCAACCCGTTGAGCAGAAATCGGAAGCATCAACACCTGTGGTTGCCGCTCCACGCGCCCGTCGCCGCTGGATAGGTTGGTTGGTCGGTTGCCTGGTCGTTGTAGCGCTGCTTGGCGCTTGCGGCTATCTCTATCTCACTCAGCCTGAGCTGTTCGCATTCCTCAAACCAAGTCAGGAGGAGTTGACCGCAGTGGTTGAAGAGCCAGTGGTGGTCGACACCGTGAAAGTCGAAGAGCCTGTTGAGGTGGTCTACGACTCCACCTACTTCTTCCCACCTGAGATGGGTCACGAGGTGCTGGACAAACCACGTAAGTATGATGTCTTTGTGGCTACGCGAACCGTTACGCCAGAGGACCGACTCGTCACCCTCGCCCAACAGTATTACGGACATAAATTCTTCTGGGTCTACATCTTCGAAGCCAACCAAGACGTACTCTCCCACCCAAATAAACTGCTTGTAGGACAGCAGATTCGCATCCCGAAACTGGCCGACGAACTGATTGATGTCAACGATTCAGCTTGCCTCGACTATGTTAAAAGGTTAGGCGATTTCTATGTTAAACGATAACCCAACCAATGGGTGCTCTACTGTTTTATTGTGTTAAATTAAATCGCGAAACAAAAAAATCCACCAAAAATTTGGTTGATATTAACAAATCGTGTATTTTTGCATTGTTGTAAAAAATAGTTCTAATATATAGTTCAAAACATACACTAACTATGAGTCAAACGATTGATATTCATGAGTTAAATGAACGTATCGAGCGTAATAGCGCGTTCGTGGATACCTTGATAATGGGTATGAATCAAACCATTGTTGGACAAAAACACTTGGTAGAATCGCTGTTGGTAGGTCTTTTGGCAGACGGTCACATCCTCCTGGAAGGTGTGCCTGGCTTGGCAAAAACACTCGCCATCAAAACCCTCGCCCAACTGGTGCAGGCCGACTTCCGTCGCATCCAGTTTACGCCGGACCTCTTGCCTGCCGACGTCATCGGTACGATGATCTACAGCCAGAAACGCGAGGAATTCAGCGTTAAGAAAGGTCCTGTGTTTGCCAACTTCGTGCTGGCCGACGAGATCAACCGCGCCCCTGCCAAAGTGCAGAGTGCCTTGCTTGAGGCCATGCAAGAGCGTCAGGTAACCATCGGCGAGGAGACCTTCAAACTGCCTACCCCATTCCTCGTGCTCGCCACACAAAACCCTATCGAGCAGGAAGGTACCTATCCACTCCCTGAGGCACAGGTCGACCGTTTCATGATGAAAGTCGTTATCGACTATCCTAAGAAAGAGGAAGAACAACGTATCCTTCGTCAAAATATCTCTGCCGACTTCGACACCGTGCGTCCTGTCTTGAAACTTGAAGACATCGAGAAAGCACGCGAAATCGTTCGCGAGGTTTATCTCGACGAGAAAATCGAACAATATATTGCTGACATCGTATTTGCTACAAGATATCCAGAGAAGTACAGCCTGAGAGACCTCAAGGGACTGATTTCATTCGGAGGCTCTCCTCGTGCAAGTATCAACCTCGCACTCGCTTCACGTGCCTACGCGTTCATCAAGCACCGTGGATATGTGATTCCAGAAGATGTAAGGGCCGTTGCTCATGACGTGCTCCGCCATCGTATCGGTCTCACATACGAGGCAGAGGCAAGCAATGTCAGCTCAGAGGAAATCGTAAGCAAGATTCTCAATAAGGTGGAAGTGCCTTGATGGTTGGTAGTCTAAAACTGGAATTTGTTAATACGTGAATACTCAGGAACTATTACAGCAGGTAAGGAAGATTGAGATAAAGACCAGGGGACTCTCTAACAATGTGTTTGCCGGAGAGTACCACTCAGCCTTCAAGGGTAGGGGAATGGCTTTTTCCGAAGTCCGTGAATACCAGTACGGCGACGATATCCGCGACATTGACTGGAATGTGACTGCCCGCTTCAGCAAGCCTTATGTGAAGGCGTATGAAGAAGAGCGTGAACTGACAGTAATGCTGCTGGTCGACGTGTCGGGCAGTCAGGATTTTGGTACCATCTCGCAGACGAAGCGTCAGATGACCGCCGAGATTGCTGCCACACTCGCCTTTTCTG
>CALEJM010000257.1 GCA_937898265.1 uncultured Porphyromonadaceae bacterium | reverse complement strand
CAACCGCTTCCAATCGCTGCGGCGGAATCTTAGGCGGCATCTCAACGGGACAACCGTTGATTTTCCGAACAGCCTTCAAACCCACGCCAACCATCTCAGCTAAACAACAAACGGTTACGCATTCGGGCGAAGAGGTGGAGGTCCAGTATAAAGGTCGCCACGACGCCTGCTTGGCTCTTCGTGCCGGCGTTGTCGTAGAGGCGATGGCAGCAATGGTGATTTTGGATTTTATGATGCTTCGCAAAGCTGAGCTGTGTCATGAATAGTCTGTTGACTCAAAAGTGGGGTGTGATTGCAAATCCGGTTGCAGGAAAGAGAAAACAACGGGATTTGCTGACTCATCTGGAAAAACTTTTGAGGGAAAATCATGTTGACTACGAACTACGTTTGACCCAATATCAACACCATGCTACAGAGATTGCGGAACAATGTCTAAGGGCCGGTTGCAAGGCGCTTTTGGTTGTTGGCGGCGATGGAACGTTGAATGAGGTAGTCAATGGTGTGTGCCATATTTGTGGAGAACAGGCCACCGACATCACGTTGGCGCTACTCCCTTGTGGAACAGGTAACGACTGGGCACGTTATTGGCAAATGCCCAACTCGTTGAATGGTTTCGTACAGATGCTCCTCAACGGCCATGTGGAACGTGTGGACTTAGTAAAAGTGTCGGCTGCAAATCTGACCGATATACATTATTATATAAATGGATTCGGATTAGGTTTTGATGCCATTGTGCTCAAGAAGACCAACTGGTTGAAAACCATTTTCGGCGGTTGGGCTTGGACCTACAAACTGGCAGTTGCCTTGACCGTTTTGAAAGCCGTGGGCAAACTGATGACCATCACGACTCCCGAGGAGAAACACTCCGACAAATTCCTGACCATCGCAGTTGGCAATGGTAGTTATTCGGGAGGCGGCTTGAAGCAGGTGGCTGATGCCGACCCCACAGACGGCAAGCTCCATGTGATGGCGCTGAAAAGTCTGACTCCGTCAACACTATTTTCTATCGTGAAATCGCTGTTTGATGGCACATTGATTTGGCATCCACGCGTGGTTCATCTTATCACAAATCGCATCGATTTCGAGATAGAGAAACCCGTCTATGCAGAGACCGACGGCATCTTGCTGGGGATGCACCAGACTTATTCGGTTGAAGTGTTGCCGAATGTCGTCAATTTCTTGGTTCCTTAGTAAAGACGATTAAACTCTTATTGAGAATAAGTATCAAAAGAATAGATAATTTAAATACAATAACTTACTTATGAAGAAAATCATCACACTCGTTGCAGCACTTTTCATGGTGTTGTATGTTTCAGCTCAAGGCTCAGTAAAAGAGACAACTACCGAGTTGAAAAAACAGAACGTTCGTGCTTTTGAGTTGACTTTCGTTGACAAAACTGCCGATCTTGTTGCAGGCGCAGTCAAAGAGCGTCTCGAGAAAAATGAAGGCTTGAAACCAAGTAAAGAGAAAGGCTTCACCGCCTATCTCAGCCAAGGTGTTCCTGCTATCAGCAGCACAGTTATCAGTGTTTATACTAATGTTGAAGGCTTGGGCAAGAAATCATCTGGTTCAAAACTCACCGTCGTTATCTGCTCCGACAACGGCACCCCTATCACCGCACAGACTCACCCAGACCTCTACGAGGCTGCCATGAAGTATATCGAGGGTTTTGTTGATTTCGTTCACAACTACGATATCCAACAACAAATCAACGGCATGACCCAAGAGATTGCTAAACTTCAGAAAGAGACAGATGGCTTGAATTCTGACAAAGCTAAAATCGAGAAATCAGTCAACTCTTTGGTAGAAAATATCGCTTCTATGGAAGAGAAATTGAACAAAACCAAGACTGAACTCCAAAACCAAAAGAACGCTTTGACCAACAAAGAGGACAACCTCAAGAGAAAAGAAGCTGAGTTGAAAGACGCTCAACAGAAACTTGACGGTTTGAAAAACTCTTTGAGATAATTATGTTAATCCGTTAACAATAAGAGATATGTGCCTTTGGGTATGTATCTCTTTTTTGTTTATGAAAGAGATAAATGTAGTTGCAGCAATCATAGAGCGCGAAGGTCGTTATCTGATATGTCAACGTCCTGAAGATAAGGCGCTCGGTGGCAAATGGGAGTTTGTTGGCGGTAAGATTGAACGCGGCGAAACTCCACAGCAGGCCTTGGTCAGGGAGTGTCGTGAGGAGATGGCTATGGTGGTTGAAGTAGGGGAGTTGTTTGAAAAGGTCTCCTTCGACTATGGCGACCGCCTTGTGCACCTTCACTTCTTCTTTTCCAAGATTGTTGAAAACGAACCGATACTCTTGGAACATAGCGCAATGGCATGGACAACTCCTGAAGAAATGAAAAAATATGACTTTTGCCCAGCCGACCGTCCGGTTGTGGAAAAACTCTGCGAAATATCGCGCTGATTTTACGCTATTTTTGGTAACTTTGCAAACAATATCAAAATCAGAAAAACATATCGATAATTCTGCTTTTTAAAGATAAGATTATGACAGAGTTGACTGCATATTTGGAGACACTTGCCTCCCCTTGGATAATCGCTTTGCTGAGCGTATTGGGATTTGCCCTTTTGGTTCAGCTGTTTTATTATCTCTATTTCTTTACCGGTATCATTGCGCGCCGTAGAAAAGAGAAGAAAAACAAGATTGTAACACAAGGGGAACCTCAACCCGTTTCTGTGATTATCTGTGCCCGCAACGAGGAAGATAATCTCCGTAATTTCCTCCCTTTGGTGCTTCAGCAAGAGTATCCGGAATATGAGGTTATCGTGGTCAACGACGGTTCGACGGACGACACCGTAGAGGTGCTGGAGGAGTTGCAAAAAACTTTCCCTCACCTTCGTTACACATCGATTGAACGCCGTCCAACATCTATCAAATATCCTCTGAGTCCTAAGAAGATGGCCATTACGATGGGTGTGAAAGCATCTAACTACGAACAGCTCTTGTTCATAGACGCAGACTGTCGTCCAGCTTCACCGCAATGGTTGAGTCTGATGGCTCGTAATTTTACGCCTACCACCGAATTTGTCTTGGGCTACGGCGGTTATTTTCAAGAGAAAGGATTCGTAAGTCGTCTTGTCTCCTACGACACACTCTTAATCGCAATCCAGGCGTTGGGCATGGCTCATCGTGGCATCCCTTATATGGGTGTCGGACGTAATATGGCTTACCGCAAGTCGACCTTCTTTCGCTTGAAAGGCTTTGCTGGTCATCTTCATGTCATCTCGGGTGACGACGACTTGATTGTCAACAAGGCTGGCACTTCAGACAACACCTGTGTTGAGGTCAACGAGAAAGCCAAGACCTGCTCTAATCCATCTACCAGTTTCAAAGAGTGGTTTTCACAAAAGCGTCGCCACCTGACAGCCTCGTCGCTCTATAGCGCAAAGAGTAAGTTCTGGTTAGGATTGGAACCGATGAGTCGCTTGTTCTACTACGTCTCATTGATACTGGCAATCTTCTTGTCTGGGTGCTTGCAGGAGTTTGTCTGCTGCTTCGCTTCCTTACGCAGGTTATTGTCATCAATCGTTGTGCCGCGGTGTTAGGAGAGCGAAAATTCTTTTTCCTAATCCCAATTTTCGATATTCTCCTTCCTGTTATTTCATGTTACCTGATGACCATCGACCGTTCTTTTCATAAGAGCAAAAAAAATAATTGGTGATATTTGGGTATAAATAACCGAAAATTGAATAATTTATCTTACATTTGCGCTCTGAAATCATTAAAATGTGTCTTATGCGTTTTCAAATGAGGCATGTTTGATGTTTCAAAAAGATAATGTGCTAAATCTGATTGCTCAAAATCAGATGGTTACACGTTAGAAAAATAATTTACTAATATAATTTGCGTAAAAAATAGCAAACAATAACCTATTAAAAAAAGAAGAGATAAAATTCTTCATAAAAGGCTATGTCGGCGGCGATATCCCCGATTACCAGGCGTCTGCGCTTATGATGGCGATATATCTTCGCGGTATG
>CALEJM010000256.1 GCA_937898265.1 uncultured Porphyromonadaceae bacterium | reverse complement strand
CACCCCAGACTTCCCGCAGTGCAATGCTTGCAATCTGAAACCAGACGCTTTGAAGATGCTATGAAATGTCAATGTATACTGTTTGAACTTGCAATGTTTTGCATGATAGATTGTTTTTTGCAAAGTGTATAGGGTGCGGTTCGTGGGAAAAATCGTACCTTTGCGATTAAATTGAGTGCAATATGGCTTTGATGCAAGAGTACCCTTCGAAACTGCTTGAAAATGTTGTTTCTGAGTTGTCTAAACTTCCGAGTGTTGGACGACGTACTGCGTTGCGTCTGGCGTTGTCGTTGCTGAAACGTGATGAACGCGACTCCAAAGCGTTGGGCGAAGCTGTGGTCAACTTCCGTTCGGGCATCAGATTTTGCAAAAAATGCCATAACCTCTGCGATGGCGATCTCTGCAATGTCTGTGCTACTCCAGGACGCGACGCCACTACAGTGTGTGTGGTGGAGAACGTCGGCGATGTGATGGCTATTGAAAACACGGCGCAGTTTCACGGACTCTATCACGTGTTGGGTGGCATCATCTCTCCGATGGAAGGCGTTGGACCCAATGACCTCGAAATCAACTCGCTGATTAAACGTGTTGAAGAAGAAGACATCAAAGAGGTGCTGTTGGCACTCTCGCCAAATATGGAGGGCGACACCACCTGCTTCTATATCTACCGCAAACTCGCCCCGTTCAACATTCGAGTCACCACGATTGCTAAAGGCATCTCTGTGGGCGATTCCTTGGAGTTTGCCGACGAACTGACGTTGGGTCGCTCCATTGTCAACCGTATCGATTTTCAAAAATAAGATGATATTATGGAACAAGTAAAAAAATCCTTGCTTTGGGCCTATTGCCTCTGCTGGCTGCTTGTGGTTGCCGTGGCAGTGTGTGCCTTTTTTCTCTCCCGTTCTGCTGAGATGTTGATTCTGGATCCTGAAAGCATCACTACCATAAAGAGCATATTGATTATCTATGTCTTAGGCTCAATCCCATTCTCTTTGTGGTTTCACCATCGCGAATGGAAGAAGATGACCGAAGCAACTTGTGAGATGACAAAAGTTCAGAAACTCAATCGCTATCGCGCCGTCTCTTTGCTGCGCCTTGGCCTTATTGTTTTCGGACTGATAGCATGCATCCTTTTCTGCTATCTCATGGTGCAACGCGATTTGCTTTATCTTGCTTTGATTGTTGCCATGGCCATGTTGTTTTGCAAACCCTCCAACAAGCAGACTGTTGCAGAGATGGAGGCATTGACTAATGAAGAATCAACTACAGAAGAACAATGAGAATAGCTGTAGATTTTGATGGCACTATCGTAGAACACGAGTATCCTGCCATTGGCAAACCCATTCCGTTTGCTATTGATGTACTGAAGAAACTTCAGAAAGAAGAAGGACATCAGATTATCCTCTGGACTGTTCGTGAGGGAGAATTGCTTGACGAAGCGGTGGAGTATTGTAGTCAGCGTGGATTGGAGTTTTATGCTGTCAACCGCAACCATCCAGATGCCAATCTGACTTTCGATCCACGAAAACTCTCTGTTGAACTCTTTATCGACGACAGAAATCTCGGTGGTCTCCCTTCGTGGAGCACTATCTACCGTATGATAAAACAGAACAAACCGTATGAACAACCCTCCGACGATGTCTACGGCGCAGCTTCACAGCAGAAGAAGACGGGCGTGTTCGGCAAACTCTTTGGTAAGAAATAAATTAAATAACTATGATACAACGTATTCAAACACTCTATCTTTTAATCATCGTAGTGCTTGGCACCATGGCGTGCTTCATGCCGTTGATGGAAATCTTCGACTCCTCCTATGCTTGGTTGGGTCAGTTGAAAGCTCTGGGCGTCATCTCTTTGAACGAAGAGGGCAGTCGTGTGTTCTCTCACTTCACCTTTGGCCTGTTCCTTATGTCGGTGCTTGTTCCTATGATAGCTTGCCTCACCATCTTCCTTTACAAACGTCGTATGGTGCAGATTCGTCTCTTGGTGTTTGACCTCCTTCTCATGATTGGCTATTACGCTCTGCTGGTGTGGAGTTGCTATTCTGCTTACAATCTTGTGGGTGGAGAGGCTCGTAGCATCACCATTGCTTCTGCCTTCATGTTGGTCAACATCATCTTGAACTTCATGGCTATCCATCGTATTCGTAAGGACGAAGCCTTGGTTCGTTCGCTCGACCGTCTCCGCTGATTCTCTTTTAGCAACATCTCCCCTTTGTCAAAGGCGCATCCATTCGTGGTTGCGCCTTTTTCCTTTCTCAATCTTTAAGCAAACCATAGCCGCACCCTCGGATTTCTTGCAGTGCAATGTTTGTAGTCTGAATCCATGCGCTTTGAAATGGAGGTTTTACATCTCAAGAAAACAGCAAGACACCATCTTGGGCTGACGGTGTCTTGCTGTTGCTGATGGCGATGATACTATATTATATAGTATGTAGCTTAGAGGCGTTCTGCGATTGTGTCCGAAATCTTGTCCAACGCATCTTTCACCTTGTTGCCAATCATTGCTCTGAACATGAACGGGATGTCGGCTTTTGCTGTCATCTTCATGTAGGTGTTGCCGTTCTTCTCGATGAGTTGAATCCACATATTCATAGGAATTGGTGATGGGTTGGCTTCAAACTTGATGGTCTTGCAAGGTTCGCGTTCTATGATGTTGAGCGACACCTTACCAATCATGTCAACCTCAACGCTGATGTGGTCGCAGTCGGCCTCAAAACTCTTGACCTGTTTTGGAAGCATTTCTGTTGGCATCTCTTTCAGCATCTCGAGATTTGAGAGACGCTCAAAAGCAACCTGTTGAGAACTCTGCAATCGAACGATTTTTCCTTCGTAGCTTTTCATATATCTGTTTGTTTTATTATTTCTAAAATCTGTGCCACGGCATCTTGCGAAGTGCCGTTGTTGGCAATAGTGTGGTGGGCGGTTTGGTAGAACGGAAGTCGTTGCTGTAGCAGTTGGTGCCAATCGTGATGTTGGAGCATCGGTCGCGAAGCTTCTTTGTTGTTGAGTCGTTCTGCCAACATCTCTTCTGTCACATCTAAGAAGATGACGATGCCGTTTTGGAGCATCAGTCTCATGTTGTCTTTGTGGCATGGTGTGCCGCCGCCGACGGCGATGACGGATTTTTCTGCCGTTTTTTCAACCACATTTCTCAGTGCGCAGCGTTCCTTTTCTCTGAAAAACTCCTCTCCTTGGTCAAAAAGTCGGGCAATAGTGGTGGCAGTCTGCTGTTCTATGACTTGGTCTAAGTCGTAGAACGCATAGTTCAACTCTGCTGCAAGTTCTTTACCTACAGTAGATTTGCCGCTTGTCATGAAACCGATGAGGAAGATTTTTTTCATAGTAGTAAATCCACACTGCAAAGATACAAAAACAGTTATAAAAAAGTGGTCGATTTTCTTGGTAGATTACGAGAAACGTTGTACTTTTGCACCCGGTTAAGCCCAGATGGCGGAATTGGTAGACGCGCTGGTCTCAAACACCAGTGCCGCAAGGCATGCCGGTTCGATCCCGGCTCTGGGTACGCAGTAGAGGAGAAGCAATTCTCCTCTATTTTTTTGTTTATATCTGTCGGTAGAGACTTATGCTATCTACAGCGGGAAGCAGAGCAGGCAGATGAAGATATTGGCTGCCATGATGATGAGATTCATCGGAAGACCGATGCGGAGGAAATCGGAGAAACGGTAGCCGCCCGGAACGTAGACCATCAGATGAGTTGGTGAACCGATAGGTGTTGCAAAACTTGAGGAGACGCTGACCATGAGAGCTACGCAGAAGGTGAGTGGGTTGGCACCCATGGCTGTGGCTATCTTGATGGCAACGGGAGCCATGATGGCACCGCAGGCCGTGTTGGAGACAAACTCGGTGAGGAACGTGCCGATGAAACAGAGAATGATAAGTGCCACGATGGCATTGCTGCCGCAGAGACTTGCCATCTGGTCGGCAAGAATCTGTGCCAATCCTGTGGCATCGATGGCTTTGCCCAAAGCTACACTGCAGGCAAACACCATGAGAACGTCCCAATTGATGGCATTCTTGGCCTGCTTGATGCTGCAGCAACGTGTGATGAGCATGAGCATGGCAGCCAACATACAACTGTTGAGCAGCGGCATCACCTCGAAAGCCGAAAGAAGCACCATGGCTATCATAATCAATGCCGAAAGCAGCGTGCGGAATCCTGTCTTGATCTCTTCGTTGTCCGAAAGACGTTCTCCCTTCAAACCATATTTACGACCGAACGACTGCACCGCAGCATTCTCGCCGGTGAACAGCAGCGTGTCGCCACCCATGAGGAATACGTCGGCAGCTTCTTTGTCGGTCATCTTGCTGAAGTGTTCAGTCTCGCCATCGAAATGGACGATGCCCAACAGTTTCATCTGACGGCAATCATCTATCCAACCCAGTTCGCCCAAGGTCTGACCTGGCAGGTGGCTATTGGATGGCACGTTGAGATAATGAACAGCTCCCGTGTTTTCTCCCACCAACTCGTCTTCTGGCGACTTACGTGTCGGCAGCAGACGTTGCAACACAATGATTGTCAGTATGCCTACTGCCAAGCAGAACAAGCCGGGCAGGGTGGTGGCGAAGATGCTGAGTTGCTTTCCTGTGGCATCGGCATAGAAACCCGATATCAACAGGTTGGGAGGTGTACCGATGAGTGTGCAGACACCACCCATGCCGGCAGCATAACTCAAGGGAATGAGCAGTTTGGAAGGGGCAATGTTGAGTTTCTTTGCCCACATCTTAACTACGCGAATGAAGAGGGCAACTACTGTGGTGTTGCTGAGCAGCGAAGAAAGTAGTGCCACAGGAACCATGAGTCGAACGATGGCCTTACCAAATGATTTTGGCGTGCCTAACAGATAGGTGACTATCCATTGCAACACACCCGTATGTTCCAGACCAGCCACGATGAAGAATAGGACGCCTACGACGACAACGGTGGAACTGGAGAATCCAGACAGCGCGTCTTTCTCTGGCAGACAGCCAGTGATGAGCAACAGCGCCATGACGGCAAGGAAAACGATGTCGGCAGGTAGTTTGGTGCGCAAGAGTGGGGCAAACATGCCGATAATCAGCACAATGGTGAGCCAGGCATGCCAATCAAGTCCTAATATCATGATGTGTGGTTGGGTTTGAGAGGATGAAAGTGTCTTTGTTTGTTGTAAGGTTGCAAAATTAGCACAATCTTTTGAAAAAACAGAAATCAAATCCTAAAAACACAAAACCCCGAAACAATTTGTCTCGGGGTTTGTTCTATCTGATGATTAGAAAAATTTCTTAAAGAACGATTTTCTGGCAGTATTTGTCGATGCGAACGATGTAGATGCCTTTGTTCAGCGGTGGCAAAGTCAGCTCGCCGTTGCTGACGTAGGCTGTGTGGACTTTGTTGCCTAAGAGTGAGAAGATTTCCACCTTTGTGCCGTCTTCAACGCCAGTAATTTTCAGCACTCGGCTGGAAACTGAGATGGATAACTTGTTGGCTGTTTGTGTTGTCAGGTTGCCTCTGGTCTCGGTGGCGGTTGTGTCGGCAGCCATCGATGGTTCCGACATTGGCCACTCGCCAGGAGTAGGGTTGCCAGCTTTGGCAGACAAGCATGAGAACGCTGTAAATGCAAGCGCGGCAACCCATTTGAGTTGCTTGCCTGTGCTACGATGCTTCTGTGATGTGCTTGCGTGTGCCATGATGCCAAACTGAGTTTTGAGATTGCAAAAGTACGATATTTTTTCTAATTCACAAAATATCTCACCTTAATACCGTTGGAAAGTGTGGCGCTGGAACAAAAAAAGGAAACTATTTGAGGAGATCGACTTTCACCGTGCGGAGTTGCTCAACTTTCTCTTTGACGGCGTCGACAAGGGTTAGTCGGCAGAGTATGGTAAGTCGGCAGTTGAAGTCTTGCTCGTGTTTGATGATGTTGAGCGAGAAGTCTTTCACGATGCGCATCACCTGATTCATTGACTCGTAGCCGTAGGTGAACATCATCGGCTGTTCCACCAGTTTCTCAACCGTTTCCGCTGCGTTGATGGCCTCGGCGGCGGCAGTCTTATAGGCTACGATGAGTCCGCTGGTGCCCAAGAGGATACCACCGAAATAGCGTACCACAGCCACTACGATGTTGGTGAGGTTGGCAGAGTTGATTTGTCCGAGGATGGGTTTACCAGCAGTTCCTGAAGGCTCGCCGTCGTCGTTGGCGCGGAAGGTGTTGCGTTCGTAGCCAAGCATATAGGCATAGCAGACATGGCGCGCGTCGTGATATTCCTTACGTATCTTCTCTACGAAAGCCATCGCCTCTTCTGCGGTCTGAACGGGCATGGCAAAGGCAAGGAACTTACTTCCTTTGTCTTTGTATAGACCTTCGGACGGTCCGACGATGGTTGTGTAGGTATCTTCAGACACGGTAGTAGACGCGTCGTACGCGTGGAGAAATAGAGGTCAAGACTTCGTAAGGGATGGTTCCGAGTGTCTCGGCAATGCTTGAGAGTGGATGGATATCGTTGAAGATGATCACCTTGTCGCCTTCTTTGGCATTCATTCCCGTGACGTCCACCATCATGAGGTCCATGCAGATGTTGCCGATGATGGGTGCCTGCATGTTGTTGTAGAACACATGGCCAACGCCTTTGCCTAAACGACGGTCCAGTCCGTCGGCATATCCGATTGGCAGCAAAGCTACGTCGGTGGGCGTGGTGATGACTCCTTTTCTGCCGTAACCAACCGTCTCGCCTGGCTCAAGGTGACGTATCTGCATTATCTTGGTGGAGAGGGAACTGACGTTGCGCAGTTTGTCTTGGTTGACGCAGTTCATTCCCCAGAGACCGATGCCGAGGCGCACCATGTCAAACTGATAAGGGGTGAATCGCTCGATGCCTGCGGTGTTGAGTATGTGTTTGATGACGGGATGGCCCAATGCCTGCTCCAATTGGTTGGTGCAGGTGGTGAAGGTGTTGATTTGTTGAAGTGTGAAGGCGTCCATCTCTGGCGTCAACTCGTCGGCGGCGGCAAGATGGGAGAAGGCTGACTTGACTTCGATGCAGTCGTGTTTCTGCAAGATGGCTGTCAGTTGGTCCATCTCTTTCAACTCAAAGCCGGCGCGGTGCATGCCCGTGTCGAATTTGATGTGGATAGGGTAGTGCTTCAACTTGCGAATCTGTGCCTCTTTAATCAGTTTGCGAAGCATGCGGAACGAACCGACTTCTGGCTCGAGGTTGTTTTGGAAGAGGTGGTTGATGGAAGAGACCATGGGGTCGAGCACCATGATCGGCATCTTGATGCCTGCTTCGCGCAGTTCGCAACCCTCGTTGACAAAAGCAACAGCCAGGTAGTCGACGCCGTAGTGCTCCATGGCTTGTGCCACCTCTACCGAACCGCTGCCATAGGCAGAAGCCTTGACCATACACATCAGCTTGGTGGTGGGTTTTAATTTCATTCGGAAATAGTCGATGTTGTGGAACATCGCATCGAAGTTAATCTCCATCACCGTGTCGTGGGCAAGAAGTTGGAAGCGTCGCTCAATCTTTCTGGGTTTGAACGGTGGAGCCACCTTCAACAAAATGGCTTCGTTGCGGAAGTCGTGGATGAGGTCGGAGTCGAGAAACTCAAATGTGGAGCGGAAGAAATGGGCGTTGGGATGTTGAAAGAGATTGGAGTGTGCCATGAGGTCGTTGCCCAAGAAGATGATTCTCTGCACACTGTCGGTCTTGATGATTTGGCGTATGTTGTTGTAGAACATCTCGCACACCATCTCGTCGGCATCGATGTCAGAAACGATGAGCGTTCGGGCACACTGACCAGTGGACTGCTGCTCCAAGAAACTCAACGCGTGTTTCGTGAGTGAGGTGAGGTCGCTGTTGTGTGTGTCGCGCACGAGGAGACAGTTGTTGATGCCCATCTCCACTTCATATCTTGCTATCTCTTTCTGCTGCAAAATAGGGGATCGTGTCTGAGTTGAAAAGTAAAAACAGCTTTAGAATGGAACTTACCATCCTAAAGCTGTATATAAATAATGTGTCTTATTTCTTGATTTTGCGAATCAAACCGGTCAAAACGTTGCCTGGACCGAGCTCGGTGAACTCAGTAGCACCGTCTTCAACCATGTGCATCACACTCTGTGTCCAACGAACTGGAGCTGTCAACTGAGCAATGAGGTTGACTTTGATTTCGTTTGGATCGGTGTGAGGACGTGCGTCTACGTTTTGGTAGATTGGACAGATTGGGTTGTGGAAGTCTGTAACCTTGATGGCAGCCTCGAGTTCTTCTCGTGCAGGCTCCATGCATGGTGAGTGGAAACCGCCGCCAACAGCAAGTTTCATTGCGCGTTTTGCACCAGCCTCAAGCAACATAGCGCAAGCTTTGTCGATGGCCTCGTGAGCACCAGAGATTACCAACTGACCAGGGCAGTTGTAGTTGGCAGGAACAACCACACCTTCTACCTTTGCGCAAACATCTTCAATCACCTCATCAGGCAAACCGAGAACGGCAGCCATGGTTGATGGATTCATCTCGCAAGCTTTCTGCATGGCCTGAGCACGAGCAGAAACCAATTTCAAACCGTCGGCAAAATCCAAAGCCTTGGCAGCTACCAATGCTGAGAACTCACCCAAAGAGTGACCTGCGGTCATGTCTGGTTTGAAGTCTTCCAACACCAAAGCAGAAATCACAGAGTGGAGGAAAACGGCTGGTTGAGTTACTTTTGTTTGACGCAAGTCTTCGTCGGTGCCAGCAAACATCAAGTCTGTAATTCTGAAACCGAGAATCTCGTTGGCTTGTTCGAAATATTCTTTAGCCAAAGCTGAAGACTCATAGAGGTCTTTGCCCATGCCTACGAACTGAGCACCTTGACCAGGAAATACGTATGCTTTCATAAAAAATTGAATTATTATTGACGAATTTTGTGGGGTGGAGTAGCCTCGCAAACCCTTTGCAAAGGTACATTTTTTAGTTTGTATAAACAAATTTTCTGCCGTATTTGTTCAGTGGTGTTTTTGCAAGTCTTTGCAGTACAACTTATTGAATAAAAAGAATGCGATTTATCAAAAAAAATCGTTGAAAAGTTTGGTCAGATGCTTCAAATGCTGTACTTTTGCACTCGCAAACGGCAATGGTGCCATAGCTCAGTTGGTAGAGCATCGGACTGAAAATCCGTGTGTCCCCGGTTCGAATCCTGGTGGCACCACCAAAGCCAACCAAGCGGAAAGAGAAATCTTTCCGCTTTTTTTGTGCCCACAACTCACAAAGCAAACCAAAAGAAAAGCCAACGACATAAGCCGCTGGCTATCTTGAAACGAATAAAGTTTAGCGATTGAGCCTCAACCTAACTGAGTGAAATAAGGCTGAGGTTGGAAAGTAATAATATAATTTGTGTTATTGTGGTTGCCTAAATTCTGGGGACTATTATACAATGTCTTAAAAATGTATTCTACACCATTCCAAGGATTAGTAATACTCAATTAATACACCATTCCAAGCGTTAGATGTAGCGCAAAATTACACATTTCCCACGACATACAGACAAAAACATATATTAAACTTGCATATTTTTCAGACGAATCATAAGATTTGCAAACTGCGGACAGCTCCTTATATCTCCTCCCCAGCAAACTGCACCTTGAAGCCAAGCACCGCGGCGAAGATTATCTCGATGTCCTTCAGGAAACAGTAGTGATGATAGTAGTACTTGTTCAGGCGAACCTTGTCTGGATAGATGACGTTGTCGTTATACCATATCGCCAACTCCTGATCCGTCATTTCCTTCACATTCTCCGGCAAAGCGAAGCCAAAACCCTCTTTACTCTCTTTACCTTCTTTACCCTCTTTACCCTCTTTACCGTTTTCCACCTTCGGTGCAAACAGCATGGATCTAAACTTATGACATGTAAACAACTTGCCATTTTTTCCCACACGCTTCTGGCAGAAGAACGCTGGACCACCCGGCATCTTTATCTTAACAAGAATAGCCACCACAATAATCAGAGGCCATATAATCAGCAAACCAAAGAAACTTGCAAGAATATCAAAAAGCCGTTTGAGTATCATATAGTTTTATTTTTCTAAGTTATACTTCAAGAAAACATCTGAGTTATACAATTGACTCAAGAATACAATGTACGCAGTATGAGCGTCTTCATAACCCAGATGGCCTTTGAAATTAGTGTCTACTTTCATTTCCTCCAATTGTGTTTTAGTTGTAATTGCGTTTTGTAACCATGTTGCCTTTTCTATTTCATCTTGTGAACTCATTGCATAATCCATATACTTATGCTTTGTTTCAAGAAGTGCTATTGCATTAGTAATTCTTACAACTACTTCATTGGCCAAATAGAATATCTTGTCTCCGAATAGTGTTAAACTACGGTCCTTACCAATATTTTCATGAAATACAACTAAATATGTTAAATCTGTTCTTAGATCTAAAATCATAGAATTTAGGGAAGTATGTAGCTCTTGCATTCTTTCTACCGATTCATTATTGATAGCAGTCATCAATATTTGCTTACTTAGATTGACTTGTTCTGAATAACGCAATATATTCATCAACTTTTTGTTACGTTCGTTAATGAACTCATGTTTTCTTTGTTCTTCTAAAGACACTGACGCCTTCATTTGCTCAAGCTCTTTAAGAACATTATCTACAGCTTCTTTGGTTGCATCAAGTTTTCCTTTCTCCTTCTCAAATGCTTCGTCTTTTGCTATCACAAGATCAGCCAACTTCTTATAGTAATTCTGATAGAAGGCGAATAATCCGAAAAGGACAATATTCAAAAACAACAGAACGATATTAATCCAATCCATATTTATATTCTTTCAGTATATTCAATCAATTAAATCCATCCATTCCATTTTCTCCACACCCAATAGCATATGCGAGACCATGGTGCCCAAAGCGTCTCGGCAGGGTAATACGAAACCAGCCTGAAGTTATGCCGATTCATCAGCCAGAAGCGCTTCCACCTAGAACTGCGATCAGCATTCTTCGTGCGCTCGTCGTAATGGCCCATGTTGCCCGACAATAGCACCTCATTCAGCAAGAAAGTGCTATGACGCTCATTAGGTTCACAAAGCATATCCGCACGTTGCAGGCCAAACACCTTTTCCAGCATCCACATCATGCCAGCAGCAAACTTACCAAGACCAATGCGCTCAATCATCAGCATCGCCTTTCGCTTGTCCTCAGCTCCACTGTGCATCAGGGCAAAGTAATAGTCCATCACCTGTCTCATGCCAACACCCTCACCGAACAGATGTCGATAAACGTGTATCAACAAGAATACAAGATTGAACTCGTCATTCGGGACACAGAGTCCTGCCTCATTTCTATGTTCAAACTGAGTCGTAGCCTGTTCCTCAAACCACTTCTGCAAACGCCTGTTCACCCTCGGACTCTTCAGCACCGAAGGCGTGAAATGCGCCTCCACCTCAGTATCCTCGAATAGATCCAGGTGCACATGCTGCTCCGTCACGTCAGCCTTCTGTCCAAGATTCCCGGCCAACTTCACCACAGCCTCTACACCACCTTCTATCCAGATGTCGATGTCTCCCGACTGACGCAATCCAAGAAAATGC
>CALEJM010000255.1 GCA_937898265.1 uncultured Porphyromonadaceae bacterium | reverse complement strand
CTCGGTGGGCGCTTTCATGTTCTTCCTCTACTTCTTCCGCAACCCGCTTCGCAGCATCTCCGTCAGCGATGAGTCGCTGCTCGTGTCGCCTGCCGACGGTAAGGTCGTGGCCATCGAACCTGTTGAGGTTCAGGAGTATTTCGGAGGTAAGAAGATGATGCAAGTCTCTGTCTTCATGTCGGTATTCTCAGTGCATGCCAACTGGTATCCACTCAACGGCATCGTAAAACACTCCCGTCATCAAGACGGACGCCACATGGCTGCTTATCTCCCTAAGTCAAGCTCAGACAACGAGAAATCGTATGTAGTCATTGAGGCTAAGAATGGTAAAGAAATCATGCTGAGTCAGATAGCTGGCGCCCTGGCGCGTCGCATCGTTACCTATGCTGCCGTGGGTCATCCTGCCGTTCAAAACGAACATCTCGGATTCATCAAATTCGGCTCCCGCGTCGACATCTTCCTCCCAATGGATTCCACCATCTACGTCGAGATCGGTGAGCATGTGGAAGGCAATCAGACCATTATCGCCCGTTTAGCTGATTAAAGAGATGAAAAAAGGTATTCCATTGATCGCTTCCGTGATGATTGTAGTGGCTTTGGTGCTGCTCTTCATCATTGTGTTTCAAGTTGTTGTCATGCTTCCGATGGGTGTTCGGGTGATGACCGACCGTCTTGGTGTCCTCTTGCTGCAAGTGTCTCAAGAGGTGGCCATGATATTGGGCGTCATTGTCTCGGTACTCATTCTCAAAGAGAATATGAAGACCTCGCTGTTGCTCAACAAGCCAAACAGTTGGTCATCCATTCCTGTGGTGATGGTTATGATGATGCTCATGATTCCTATCATGAACTGCATGGAATCGTACGGCGAGATGTTCCATCTGCCTGCGTCTTTGCATGGTCTTGAAAATCTCATGCGCCAAATGGAAGAGCGTGCTGCCGACCTCTTGAAAATGATGCTCGACGCCTCCAACTTCGGCGGACTGATGATTAGCGTTCTCGTCATCGCTTTGGGCGCAGCGCTCAGCGAAGAGGTTATCTTCCGCGGCATCTTGCTTCACCTTTTCAGGAAGCGCTGGAACGTTCATGTTGCTATCTGGGTATCTGCGTTCCTGTTCTCGCTGATTCACTTCCAGATTTATGGCTTTGTGCCTCGCATGCTGATGGGCGCTTTGTTTGGCTATCTTGCCGTTTGGAGCGGTTCGTTGTTGCTCCCGATCATTGCCCATTTCACCAACAACGCCTGTGTCGTAGTGGCTGACTATGCTTTAGATGCAGAGGCCGACACCATTCTCTCCGACCCATTCATGGGCGATTATTGGTGGCTCATGGTGCTCATGACCATTGCCGGTCTCTTTATGCTCACCTGGACTAAACGTCTCAACACAAAGCAATAGTTTTGCCCCCGTAAGATAAAAGCGGACATAACCCACATGGTTGTGTCCGCTTCTTATATATTATATATAGTATGTATCTTTACAAAGTTTTTTGATACTGCTCTAAGAAATTAGGGAACGACTTCGCAACTGCCTCTTCGCCTTTGATGTTTAGGCGAACCAATCCCTTCAATGGCGTAAGTGCCATCACAATGCGGTGGTCGTTGCAACCATCAACCGCCACCTCTTGTTGAGGCTTCTCCCATTGTCCGTCAAACGACATCGTTCCGTCGATTTCATCAACCTCTACATTAAATCCCAACAATCTCAACGCCGTACCCATTGATGTCAATCGGGTGCTCTCTTTATGCTGTAGGTTCTTCAACCCACTAAAGCAAAAAGAACGCTGCATGCCGCAAGCCGTTGCTGCTAAAGGCATGAAGAGGTCGGGGTGGTTGGTGAAATCGTAGGAGAGTTCGTCCGTTGTTGGCGTCTTGCTTTGAAGACGTGCACCTTGAGCATTGAAAAGCGTCTCTACACCAAGGGGCTCAAACCACTGTTGGGCAATCGCGTCGCCTTGCCAAGAGTGCTCAAAGAGACGGTTGAGTTGCAGCTGAAGCGAAGGCCGGAGCGCCACCATCTCGTAGAAAAATGCAGCATTGCTCCAGTCGGCTTCTATTTCACGGTGGGGCAGATGATAGGACTGATGAGGAATGACGATGGCATTGCCTTCGCGACGGCAAGTCACGCCGCAGTCAAGCATCACCTTCTCTGTCAGCGCAATATATGGGGCAGAGGTCAACTCGCCCGTCAATTCTATGGTCAGCCCTTCGGGTAGTGTCGGCGCAATCAGCATCAATGCCGTAACAAACTGACTGCTTTGCGAAGCGTCGATGGTCGTACGACTGCCATGTAGCGGTCCGCAAATGCGTAGCGGCCATGAGTCGGAGAGGTCGGCTCCCAGTTGTCGTAACGCCTCAACCAAGGGTTGGATAGGGCGGTGGGAGAGTCGCTCTGTGCCAGTTAGGATATGTGGAGTTGACTGGGTGGCAAGCAGTGCTGTCAGCAGTCGCAACGCAGTGCCTGAGTCGGCACAGTCGATAGTAGATTGCTGTAGATTGCTCAGCGCCAGACTCATCACCTCTAGGTCGTGACTCTCATGACGAAGCGACTGGTAGTGATAGTCAAAAACAACGGCACCAATCAGCATGTACCGTTGGGCGATGCTTTTTGATGCCGGTATTTGTATATCCCTGACGGGATTCATGACTTCAGTATAGGTTTATTGCTTGGTGAAGAGCAGGCGGTTGCGGCGTCCTCTCCAGGCGTCTTTGATGAAACGGCTCTCGTTT
>CALEJM010000254.1 GCA_937898265.1 uncultured Porphyromonadaceae bacterium | reverse complement strand
TTCTGTTGTTGGCGACCTCATCATGCCTCTCTTCTCTGCTATGGGCGGCGTGAACACCACCGACCTCAAACTCACCCTCAAAGAGGCTGTGATGGAAGGCGAAGAGGTGATCTCTGAGGCTGTAACCTGGAACTATGGCGCTTTCATCCAAAACGTCATCGACTTCCTCATCATCGCTATCTGCTTGTTTGCCATCATCAAAGGCATCGCAGCTGCTACCAACAAACTCAAAAAAGAAGAAGAGGCTGCTCCTGCTCCTGCTGCTGAACCAGAACCAACAGCAGAAGAGAAACTCCTCACCGAGATTCGCGACCTCTTGAAGAACAAATAATCATCTGTTCCGAAATCGATAAAGCCCCGAAAATGTCTCGACGTCTTCGGGGTTTTTCTTTCTCCAAACGCTTCAACAACAAATCTCTATGCTCAATCTTCCGATACTTCCACTGGCAGTCTGTCTGCTGAGTCTGATTGGTTCGCCTCAACTCATGGCAACCAACCCACTTCACGACGAGGGTGTCAGTTGGCAACTCAACGAACAGCGCAAACAGTTGATCAGTCAGCTGCAATACAACCTCTTCTTCTCACTCTCCGACAACAAGGAGCAACCCGTAGAAAGTTACGAACGGATTCTGTTTCATACGTCAGAACGCATAGAGATAGTGCTTGATTTTCGCGAGTCGGCCGATAAGATTCATAGTGTAACGGTCAACGGTAAGACATGCCGATTCGTGTTCGAAAACGAGCATATCATCATCCCAAAACAATATATCAAGAAGGGTAACAACGTTGTTGAAATCAATTTCACCGCAGGCAAGCAGTCGCTCAACCATCGCGACAACTATGTCTACACCCTCTTTGTTCCCGACCGCGCAAGAACGGTTTTCCCCTGTTTCGACCAACCCAACCTCAAGGCTCGCTTTGCCTTGACACTCGAAGTGCCCGAGCATTGGACCACCATCACCAACACCGACATCAAAGTCAAGCCGTCAACGCAATACACCGCGAAGCAAGGTTATCGCATCGACAGCTACGCACTCTCCGACCCCCTTCCAACCTATCTGTTTGCCTTCGCTGCCGGCGAGTTCCAACACTATATATATAATGAGAACGGACGAACCATCGGTGCCTATCACCGCGAGACCGACTCTGCACGCATAGCTCAGTTGCCAGAGATCTGTCATCAGGTGGTGTTCTCGCTGGAGTGGCTTGAGCAGTTCACCAATGTTCCCTACCCATTCCAAAGCTACAATCTCGTGGTGCTTCCTGGTTTTCAATTTGGCGGCATGGAACACACGGGCTGCACGTTCTATAACGACAACACGCTGTTTCTCCCCAAAAATCCTACCGTGGAGGAACGACTGAAGCGAACGGAACTGATTGCTCACGAGACCGCCCACATGTGGTTTGGCGATGCCGTGACGATGAATTGGTTCAACGACGTATGGACCAAGGAGGTGTTTGCCAACTACTTTGCTGCCGAAATCACTGCTCCGCTCTTTCCCGAGCTCAACCACAGTCTCAACTGGCTCAAGACCTATGTGGCAGCCGCTGTCAATCAAGACCGCACCCAAGGACGCACCTCTATCCGTCAACCGCTGGACAATATGCGTTACAGCGGACTCATCTACAACAATATCATCTACAACAAAGCACCCGTGATGCTCCGCAAGATGGTGGACCTCATGGGCAAAGAGGCCTTCCAACGTGGCATCCAACGTTATGTCAAGAACTACCTCTACAGCAATGCCACCTGGGACGATCTCATCGCCATCCTCGACAGCGAGACAGACGCCGACCTCATGCAATTCAGTCAACAATGGGTGGACGAGACCTACTGGCCTACCTACAAGGTGAACGAGCTCGACGAGGCCTCCCTCGGCATGGAGTATGGCTATTGCGATTTGACGGTCAGTCAGTGCAACACGTTGATGGAGGTCTGGAGTAAAGAGACCGACGAGACCCGCCGGCAAGCACTCCTCATGACACTCAACGAAAACTACCTCAACCATAAGTTCAGCGACGAACTCTGGCTCCAATGGTTAATCGGCCGACTGAAGGAAGAGATTAACGCTCTGACGTCGCTCACCTTGGTCAATTACATGAGCGAACCGCTGCGTCAAACCCAACAGCAAGAGATGCACTACGACATGGAGTTGCTCAAAATCGCGGAGTGGCATCCGCTGAATGCCGTCCGCACCCAGCTGCTCCGTCTGCTTGCCAAGGAGTCCACCACGCCAGAGGCTATCCAGGCAATCTATACGATTTGGGAAGCAAACAGTCATCCACTCCTCTCCGTAAACGACTATATGACCATGGCCTACGAGTTGGCTGTTCGTCTGCCGCAACAGGCAGAAGAGATTATCCAGACTCAACGTCAACGCTTCGACAACCCCGACCGTCTGCAGCAGTTCGACTTCATTGCCCGTGCCGTCTCTCCCGACGCTGCTGCTCGCGATACTCTGTTTGAATCGCTGAAACAAGCCGAGAATCGTCGCATTGAGCCATGGACACAGAGCGTGCTCTACTACCTCAACCACCCTTTGCGTCAACAAGAAGCAGTGAAGTATATCATGCCTGCACTTGAACTGTTGCCAGAGATTCAACGCACAGGCGACATCTTCTTCCCTGGCAACTGGTGTTACAATCTCTTGTGCAACCACCGCTCCCAAGAGGCATACGACAGTGTCGAGACCTTCCTCCGCAACCACCAAGACTATCCCCAGCTGTTGCTCAACAAAGTGCTCTACGCCAAATACCTCTTGGAAAGAGCCAACAAATAAACTTAAAACAAGAAAGTCAGCGGGAACAGAACGGGAAGTCTGCGTGAAGAGAAAGAAAACCTCAAGAAAA
>CALEJM010000253.1 GCA_937898265.1 uncultured Porphyromonadaceae bacterium | reverse complement strand
CTTGGTGTAGATAGAGTCGCGCGTAGTGCCTGCGATATCGGTCACGATGTGGCGTTCCTCGCCGATGAAAGCGTTGACGATGGACGACTTGCCAGCGTTAGGACGACCCACGATAGTGATACGTGGCAATTCCTCTTCAGGTTCTTCGTCTTTCACGAAAGAGAGACGTTTGAGTACCTCGTCGAGGAGGTCGCCAGTGCCGAGACCGTTGGCGGCAGAGAGGATAAACGGATCTTCAAGACCCAGTTTGTAGAACTCGGCAGCCAAATATTGTACGTCGAAAGTGTCCACTTTGTTGGCAACCACCACCACAGGTTTACCGCTGCGACGAAGCGTAGAGGCAATCATCATGTCGAGGTCGGTGATGCCGCTCATCACGTCAACCACGAAGAGCGTGAGGTCGGCTTCCTCGATGGCGATGGCCACCTGACGATTGATTTCCTCTTCGAAAATATCGTCGGAGCCTTGCACCCAACCACCTGTGTCTACGATAGAAAACTCTTTGCCGCACCATTCTACGCGGCCATATTGTCGGTCACGCGTTGTGCCTGATGTGGGGTCCACAATGGCATTGCGTGTTTGGGTCAGTCGGTTAAATAGAGTGGACTTACCCACGTTAGGGCGTCCCACTATTGCTACTAAATTATTCATCTTGTTGGTCTTTGTTTTCTTAAACCGCAAAGATACAAGTTTTTCGCTGAACAAGACGTGTTGTGGGGCGGATTTTTCGCCCCTTAAATAAAATCGTCTTAAAAGTGTGCTTTTTTGCCTGTAGAACGATGAAAAAGTCGGCAAAAAAAAGTATCTTTGCACTTTAATAGATAAACTCACTACACACATTATAAAACATACTCAGCTACCCCAATGAAAAAACAGAAAAAGAATAAAGAGCCAGGTCTGTTTGGAAGATTTTGGCGCATCTTGACAGGCGAAGAAGCCCAGCGCGTTGCTGGTCTCATCATCTGTTTTACAACTATCTACGTACTATTTGCTACCACCTCATATTTCTTTACAGGTGCTTCCGACCAAAGTCTGCTCGGGCAGTATGAAACGCTGACCGAACAGATTGACCAAGCCCGTTCGGAGGAAAACAATCTGAAGAAAGAATTGGCAGATGCGGAAGAAGAGTCGACGAAAAGCGTTCTTTCTGCCCGTCTTAACGAGAAAAGCGCCGAACGAAAGGGGTATGAGAAAAGCAGACAGAAAACTTGCAACAAGGTTGAGAACTGGTGCGGCTACCGCGGCGCCGTCTTGGCTGAGCGTCTGATGAACGGCACCTTCGGCATCTCCACCTTCTTCCTATTGGCATTCCCGTTGATGCTCTCCATCTCTTTGATTGTGAATCATAAAGAGCGCAAAATCCCGCTCGTTAAGATACTTATCTGCTCCATCGTCTTTGCTGTTTGGGGTTCATTGCTGATGGCCTACATCTTCTATCACGCCATCCCAACCGACGGATTCTTTAATTTGGGCGGCAACTACGGCATTGAGACAACCCAATGGCTGATCAACAACATCGGCATGCTCGGCACCTTGCTCCTCCTTATCGTCACAGGTCTGGTGTTTATGGTGCTTTCGTTCAGTTCGTTGGTAGAGCGTTGGATTGCCTTCTTCGACAGAGAGAAACCGGAGCCTCAGATGCAGATGGCTGCAGTAAATACCAATGTCAACGTCGGATTTGACCCCTTCTCTCCTGCTGCCGAAGAGGAAGAACCCTATCAAGAGCCTCAAGATGTAGACGAAGATGTGGCTCAGCCGCAGGAAGTGTTTGTGACTGAACAACCAGAACCACAACAAGAAGAGTCCGTTGTTGACGTCGCTTCCAACGTGACCATCATCTCTACCGATACCACCCAGATGGATGACGACAACCTGCTTGGTGAAAAAGAAGAACCCGCGGAGGAACCAACGCAAGATGTGGAACCAGAAGAAGATAAACCTTACGATCCGCTCGAGGCGTTAGGTCCTTACGACCCTTGTGCCGACCTCCCGACCTACCAATTCCCTTCGATTGAACTCCTCAAGGACTACGCATCGTCTGCGGCTATGACCGAAGAGGAGAAGAATGCCAACCGCAATAAGATTATCTCAACCTTGGGCTACTTCAAGATTGGCATCAAGCAGATTTTCGAAACTATCGGTCCTACCGTTACCCTTTATGAGATTGTGCCGGAGCAAGGCATCTCAGTCAATAAGATTAAACGCCTGGAGGATGATATCATGTTGAGTTTGAAAGCAACAGGTATCCGTATCATTGCCCCAATTCCTGGTAAAGGTACTATCGGTATCGAAGTGCCTAACGAAAAACCGACCACCGTTTCAATGCGTTCAGTCATCGCCTCTCGTAAGTTCCAAGAGACGAAATACGAACTCCCAGTGGCCATCGGTCGCACCATCACCAACGAGGTGTTCACCTTCGACCTCTGTAAGATGCCTCACCTCCTCGTGGCAGGTGCCACAGGTCAAGGTAAGTCAGTAGGTCTGAACGCCATCATCACCTCGCTGCTCTATAAGAAACACCCAGCCGAACTGAAGTTTGTGTTGGTTGACCCAAAGAAAGTTGAGTTCTCCATCTACTCCGAGATCGAACGTCACTACTTGGCTGAACTGCCTGATTCAGAAGAACCAGTCATTACTGATGTAGACCGCGTGAAGCAGACCCTCAACTCCATCTGTAAGGAAATGGATATGCGCTACGACCTCCTCAAGACCGTCAAGGCGCGTAACATCAAAGAATACAACGAGAAGTTTATCTCCCGTCGACTCAATCCTAACAACGGTCACCGCTATCTGCCTTACATCGTTGCGGTTATCGATGAGTTCGGTGATTTGATTATGACGGCAGGTCG
>CALEJM010000252.1 GCA_937898265.1 uncultured Porphyromonadaceae bacterium | reverse complement strand
ACCCAGACAAAAATCAAACAGACCCACATGTGGGTGATTCCGCGGGTGCGTTCCCCCTTTTCGTTGTCGAGTTTTTCGATGTTGAGGATATCGACGTCGAAAGTCGTGGTGATGGCAGTTAAGGCGGAGTCGGCGCTTGAGAATGAGGCAGCGACGATGCCTAAGAGGAAGCAAAGTGCAGCCCCCTTGCCGAAGAACGTAGTGGCAAACATCGGCACCATGGCGTCGGGACGCTCAGGCAGCGTGATGCCGTTTTGGGTGGCATACATCAGCATCAAAGCACCCAAGAACAGTAGCAGCAGATTGACGGGAACGAAGGCGATGCCGTAAGAAAGGAGGTTGCGGCGTGCCTCTTTAAGGTTGCGACAGCTGAGATTCTTCTGCATCATATCTTGGTCGAGACCCGTCATGACGATAACGATGAAGATGCCGCTGACAAACTGTTTGAGGAAATGACGTGGCGAGCGCCAGTCGCTCCAAATGAGCCAGTTGCTGTAGTCGCTTTGCAGCACCTCCGTCGTGGCTTGACTGAATCCGTGTCCTAACAGTGTGTACATCTCAATCAGCATGAAGACGATGGCTGCCACCATGAAAATGGTCTGCAGCAAATCGGTCCAGACAATCGTCTTGATGCCGCCTTTGTGGGTGTAGAGCCAGATGAGAGCTACGCAGATAACGGTGGTGATGCCGAAGGGCACATGCCATGCGTCGAGGGCAAACTGTTGAAGCACAAGCACGACGACATAAAGTTTGGTTGCGGCGCTCACCATCTTGGCGATGATGAAGAACCACGAGCCGGTCTTGTGGGTCGTTGTGCCGAAGCGTTGGTTGAGATAACCGTATATCGTGGTGAGATTAAGGCGGTAGTAGAGCGGCAGCAGCAGGTAGGCGATGGCCACGTAGCCAAAGAAAAAGCCTAAGACCGTCTGCATGTAGGAGAATCCCGAACCGCCCACCATGCCAGGCACGGAGACCACGGAGATGCCTGACACTGAAGCGCCGACCATGCCAATAGCCACTACCCACCAGCGCGACTGGCGATTGCCGAGGAAGAACGACTCGTTGCCCCGACTGGCGGTCAGGCGCGAAGCGAGCATCAGCACGGCAAAGTAGATGAGCAGAACGACGATGGTGATGACGGGTGTCATGGCTGAGGGGATGTCAGTGCGTTATTTCAGGAGTTTGTCAATCTCGCTCTCCAGTTTGTCGGCACCGAAACGGCCAACGATGTCGCCGTTTTTGTTCAACAAGAAAGAAGTTGGGAGCGATCTCACATTGTAGGTCATGAGCGCCTTGGAGTAAGGAGCCTGACTGTCGCGAACAGAAATCCACGGCATCTCTCTAGCATGCTCAGCCCAGAAGAGTTTGTCTTGGTCGATTGAGACCTGATAGATTTCGAAACCTTTGTCGTGATATTTGGTGTAGAGGTCGTTGAGGAAACGGAGGTAAGCGATTGCGCCGTCGATGTCGTAGGCAAAGAAATCAAGCAAAACCACCTTGCCGCGCAATGAAGAGAGGGCAACGTTGTCGCCAGCAATGTTAGGCATACTGATTTCGATGGCGCCGAGTTCCTCGTCGGTGGCTGGGAGTGTTGGCATCATGCTGCCTTGCATTGAGGTGATGACAGCGTTCTCCAAAGCTTGAGTGCGTGGACTGTTAGGGTAGTAGACTTTATGGGCGGTGGCCACGGCAGCCCACATCTTGCGGTCGTTGTGGTCGTCGATGGAGAAATAATAATGTCCGTTGATGGTCTGGGCCACAGCATAGTAGGCTGCAGAGGAGCGGGTGTTCTCGATGATGATGCTCTTGGCCAACTGACGGTGAACCTCCACGATGGAATCTACCTCAAGGAGTGTCTTGGTTGTTGTGGTGTCGGAGAGTTGACGGAAGACGTCGCGGCTGGAGCGTTTCAACTGAAGAATCTTCTC
>CALEJM010000251.1 GCA_937898265.1 uncultured Porphyromonadaceae bacterium | reverse complement strand
TAGTGGTAAACTTGAAATCAGGCATCTGCTGCTGTGGGCGAGACATCTGAGCGAAAGTCAATTGGCAGCAGCAAAGAACTGCTGCCAATGTCATAAATTTCTTCATCTGATGAGATTACTTAATACCGTACTTAGCCTTGAGATCAGCTGCGACAGCTGCCTTGTTAACTACGATGTTCATAGTCTTAGCGCGGATGAACTCTGGAGTTACATAGTAGATACCATGGTATTTGCCAGAAGCATCGCCCCAAGAGTTCTTAACCATGAAGTACTTGTTACCCCACTGGTCCTTAGCGATACCGAAGATGAGCATACCGTGGTCGTCGCCAGTCTCCCAGTTGTCGTAAGCCTCTTGACGTTGGTCTTGTGACACCCAGAGTTGTGGCATTGGTTTCTCGGTGATATTGCGTTGAGCTGGTGTAAGTTTCAACCAGTGAGCCATGTCGGAGCCAGCCAATTCAGCAGCTTTCTCAATGTCAGGCATTACAGCGATACCGTCGCGTGTGAAGCCTTCTTCGCTAACGTCAGCACCCCAAGCAATGGTGTAGCCGTTGTTGATAGCGTAGTCCATGATTTCGAGCATCTCGTCGATTGGCACGTTGTAAGAGAGGCTGTGACGCCAGTTGTCTTGTACCTCGATTGGGAATGCGGTGTAGAAAGGATGGTGTGTGAAAGAGGTGATTGACACATAGTCAGAAGCTTTCAAACCTGTTGATTTGAAGAATGACTCAGGAGTATACTCTTTGCCTTCATAGTTGAATTTCTCAGGACGTTTGCCGAGGTAAGCATCGTAAACACCGATGAGAGCGTTGCGCCACAGTGGTTTGTGGTCTGGAGTGGATTGGAGTTTGCGGAGGTTACCTTTTGCCAAAGAAGCAACGATAGGGTCGGTAACAGCAGAGAGTTCGCTGTGGTTGCTGAGGGTGTCGCCATACATCACGCCTGGACGCATCTCAGCTTCTGGAACCAAACCATAAGCCTCCATGCCGTAGAGCACGTCGTAGAAAGAACCACCTTGAGCGAAAGAAACGTCGCCGTGGGTGCGGATGGCAGCAGCGGCACGATCGAGATAGGTATTGTAGACGGTGTACATCTCTGAGAAGTCGTAGACACCTTTGTCCATACGGAGCAACTCAGCCTCAAGGAATGCCATAGCTGAATAGCACCAGCAGGTACCTGCACGGTTTTGGTTTTTTACTGAGGTGATTGGGTTCTCTTTCACGGTTGTGAAGACGAAACCATCGGCTTTCTTAGCCTCTTTCTTAGCTGCGAATGCTACATTGCCGAGGAGCAACATAGAAAGGCAGAGACAGATTACTTTTTTCATTATTGATTTTGTTTTAATTATTATTTTCGATTAACGGAGGTCGGAGACGGTTACCTTTGGGTGCGCCTCTTTGGAGAAGGTAAACATCTCTACAGTTGGCTGCGGAATGACGGTCAGGGCGTCAAACGAGAGTTTGATGCGGTCGCCATTGCGCTGAGAGAGTTTGATACTGTGGAGCAGATAAGTCTTCTTGCTGATTACAAACTGAATGCGGAAGTATTCCAACGAGTGATTGGTTGGATAGATGCTCACATAGTAGTAGTTGTCGTCAGAAGGTTCTGGGTCGAAGTCGACACGATGACTCTTTCCGTAACCTCTCATCATCTGCATCGGACTGTCGTTGCCGAGTTCCTGAGGCGTTAGTTGGGTGATTGACACCTCGTTGAGGTCGCGGATATAGGTCCATTCAGTCTTTCCGTCGTAGAACATCTCCACGTCGGCCAAGCGGTAGTAGAATTTTTCTTTCCAGAGTTTGACACCACCTTTGACTGTCTGTTTTATCTTCTCGTCGGGACCGGCAAACTGGATGGTGTATTTACCTTCGTAGGCATTTTTGGAGATTTCGGCAATCGCCCTGTCGACGATAGCCTTTGCCTGAGGGTTGGTGGTATTGGTGACTTGTGCCGAAGCTGCAAGGCAGACGAACATCAAGGCAACCATTGAAATGAGTGATTTCT
>CALEJM010000250.1 GCA_937898265.1 uncultured Porphyromonadaceae bacterium | reverse complement strand
CATCATCATATTTGTTTATGCTGCAAAGATACGGAAAAATTACGAAACAGAGGTTCTATGACTATAATTTATATATAGGAGTAGTTTCGGCTTAGTGGTGCATAAGTATTTCAAGAAACTCCTTCTCTGAGTTCCTCATTTTGTTGCAGAAGTCACTAAACGAACTGCATCTTCCTGGAATCCTTAAACCAAGTTTGATGATTTGGCCTCCGTTGATTCCGTCTTTCTCTGTATTAATTTGATAGGTGATAGGCTTTACAATCTCATCGGGATGTGGATAGAGTAGGAGAGCCTTATTGGTGCAAAAACGATACATATAGGTGATAGTCTTATAGTAGATGGCAGTGGCTTTCTCCTCACCATAGTTTGATTCCTTATCAAGAGGAATATACTTTGCATCTGCCACTACGCTTCTGTCTTTCTTAAGGTAGTCTGGAATTAGCTGCTGCTTCCCGTTCTCAAACAGATGAAAACGCGGTCCTCTCTCTCTTAGATAGTGTTTGAAGTGTGGATCAATCAGTAGAGCGAGGTATTCCTCCCAAAGCCATGCGGCATCAATGAGCACACCATACACTTCATCTTGTTCCCAACCATATTTCATCTCTTCGTGGCGAAGAATCTGAAGACAAAGTCGCTGCAAAGGGGTGTACTCGTTGTAGTAGGGATGGACAACGGAGCGTAGGTTGTGGTTGATAACTGCTAATTTCTTATGTTGTGAGAATGATGGTGTTGCCCATCTTATCATTTCAACGGTTTCTTGAGTTTCGGTGTCGCTGCTTAAAATACTCTTTCCCAATTCTTCTTTAGATAGGAACTCAATGGTGTGCCGGATAAGCTGCGTTAAGGCGTTGTCATAACAATGTTCACGTGTAGTGTAGGCGACTCTGCCGTAGAAAGGGGTGTTGATGCGAATCTGTCTGTTGACATCTATAACACCTCTTACATTAGCATCATTGAATTGGTTGGCTACATATTGTTTGAATAAGCCTTGGCTGATAGCACGCTTAAGATGCTGAGGGAACAGGTAGACAAGGAAATTAAACACTTCTTCGTCGTTGGTAGAATGCTGAAGGTTGAATACGTTGACCTGCGCAACCCTTTGAAGCATATAGTGGAGGAAGTAATCCTCCTCGTTGTCAATGGTAAATCGGGAGTGGATAGAGAGTTGAGTACCGTTTCGCCCAACAAAACCGACTACGCTGTTGGTATGTAGTAGACCCTCTGAGACAGTGCCAATCATCTTGTGTCCAAGATTGCTGTCGTAGTTGTTGATTGAGTCGGGAAAGACGAGTAGGTTAGGGGTGTCCTCAAGTGAGAGGTCTGCAAGTCTAATGTTGCAAATCTCCTTTAGGTCGCAAAATTCCTGAGGGTCGATCGTCTTTGTGTTATAATCGGAAATAATCAATGTCTTTCGGTATCGTTGTAGGCTTTATATAGGCGCTCAATTTTCTGCTCAATGTTATTAGTGCCACGGAGATACTCGTAGAGCAGACCTTTGATATGGTTTGTCCACAAGGTCTCAAAGTTGTTGTAGAGGCGGTATTTAAGAAAATAGGAAGCGCCAATCTGATAGGCTCGGCTAAGGCCTATTCTCTCTCGGGCGGAGAGGTTTGTGTCGTCATTGTCAATGATGGCGGCATTGAGATTGTCCATTCTGGTTTTGATTTCTTCTACCAACTCCAGTTCTGGTTTTTCATACTCCCATGCTGCCTCATCATCAAGCATAGTTTGCGTATCCTTAGCCTCAATTTCCTTCCATGCGAAGCGGCGGCGCATTGCAAAGTCCATCCTCTCTACGCTACGGTCGATGTCGTTCATTGTGCCTATGATATAGACATTCTCTGGAACATAGAAGCCTTTGGCAAACTCATCGTTGTCATCAACAAGGTTTTGGTACTGTGTTT
>CALEJM010000249.1 GCA_937898265.1 uncultured Porphyromonadaceae bacterium | reverse complement strand
AATCTCGGTGATTTTTCCCTGTCCTTTAAGGAGTTTGAACGACCTTTCAAGGCGTTCGCTAAGATTTTCGAACATATTATGTGTGCGTTTTATTCAAAGTGCAAAGATAGGATTTTTTTACGAAATACGGAAAGCGTGGTCCGTTACAATATTTGTAAGGCAATGGCAGCACACGCCTCGGCATCGGCAAGGGCGTTGTGGTGGTTGGTCAAGTCGTAGCCGCAGAGAGCAGATATGGTGTGGAGCTGATGATTGGGCGCATCGGGAAACGCCTTACGGGCAGCCTTCAAGGTGCAGAGAAACTCGTAGTCGGGATAATCCATGCGATACATTCGGAACACCGACTTCAAGCACTTCTCATCGAAGCCCTTATTGTGAGCCACCAACGTCAACCCCTCCACCATCGGAGCAATCTCAGCCCAGACGTCGGGAAAGATGGGTGCCTCCTCGGTGTCGCAACGACGGAGTCCATGCACCGCCGTACAACGTCGACTGTAGTAGTTCGGCTCGGGGCGGATCAAGGAATAGAACGTGTTGACCACCTCGCCGTTGCGCACCACGACGATGCCCACAGAACACACCGAGGTGCACTGTCCGTTGGCTGTCTCAAAATCTATTGCTGCAAAGTCTTGCATACTGTTTTTCTTGCTATAGTGACAACAAAAAAGGACTTCCTCACGAAAGCCCTTTTCCGTGATCCGCTTGGGGCTCGAACCCAAGACCCCATCCTTAAAAGGGATGTGCTCTACCAGCTGAGCTAGCGGATCATGCTCTTAAAAGCGAGTGCAAAAGTACACGTTCTTATTGAATTGACAAAATCTTTTCTGTTCTTTTTTTATTTAAGATCCGACGCTTACACACAACAACCTACTTATCAAACAGATAACCACACGTCAGTTTTCGTTGACCAACCAACGAATTAGGACGTAAAACAATGCAGATTGCTTTTTTCACTTTGTTTAAGTGACAACGTTCTCGCTAATTCAGTCATTTTTTCTACCTTTGTCCACGAAAATATACACTTGACTTCTATGAAATTCTTGTTAGCTTCGCTGACCGCACTTTCCATTCTGCTGACCACTTTAGTCCACCTCTGCTACGTCATTGCGTGGATAGTGGGTCGAATGCTTCATACGCCTGTGCGTTATGCCGTCTTCGGCAAGGCCACGCTCGCACTGTTGGCTTTCGTGCTCATCGTCTTCCTACTTGGCTATTACGTAGGACGTTGGCACTGCAAGACCAACGAAATAGAGCTAACGTTCAGCGACCTCCCCACCGAATTCAACGACTACAAAATCGTTCACATCTCCGACCTCCATCTCAGCGCTTTCGAGGGTCACGACAAAGAACTTCAGAAAACCATCGACCGCATCAACGCCCTTGAGCCCGACATCATCTGCTTCACGGGCGACCTCATAGGCATCAGCGGCAACGAGGTTGAACACTTCATTCCTATCCTCTCGCAACTCAAAGCGAAGCACGGAATCTACAGCATCTTAGGCAATCACGATTACGTTCCTTACGGCATGCGTTCTCCAGAGCAACGTCAGCAGGAGTTGCTGCAGGTGATGACCAGCGAGAGCGAGTTGCTTGGCTGGCATCTACTTAACGACGAACATCTTACACTCCACCAAGGCAACGACTCCATCACCATTGCCGGCATACAATACCTCAAGAGCGAGCGCGAACGCCTCAGCCCTATCTCGCATGGCGACATCGACAAGGCGCTTGATGGCGTAAGGGGGTTCACCATCCTCTTGGCGCACAACCCTGCCAACTGGGACGAGCATATCAAGGGGAAACGACCCGTTCAACTCACGTTGAGCGGACACACCCACGCCGCACAGATTCGCATCTTCGGCTGGACACCCGCCTCGCTTTTCTTTGAGAGCACAGCGGGATTGTACACCCATCAAGGACAATATCTATATGTCAACACCGGCATCGGATGCACCGCCCCCATCCGTATTGGAGTTCCTCAAGAAATCACACTCATCAAATTGAAAAAACTGTAGGATTTCGGCGAAAAAAATCACGTCTGCAGTATTTAATATTGTATTGCAGCAGAATTTGTCTATGTAACAAAAAAGCACTACCTTTGCACTCTAATTGGCGTAACGAAACAGCTTTTGCTGTCAGCGCCGTTAAATCACTAAAAGACAAATAATAAACTAATTCAATACAAACTAAAAATGGAACCGATTAAATCGTTTCAAGACTTGGCCGCACACTTGAAAAACGGCCCACGTAGAAAAATGGCTGTTGCCAACGCTACAGACGAACACTCAGTAGAAGCTGTTATGAGAGCTGTAAACGAAGGCATCGTAGAGGCTTATCTGACCGGCGACGAAACAAAAGTTCGCGCCATCACCGCTAAATTCCCAGAGAGCCCATACATCCACTATGTAAACGTAGCAGACCCAAAAGAAGCTACCGACAAAGCAGTAAGCATGGTTCGCAATGGCGAATGCGATATCTTGATGAAAGGTTTGGTTAACACCGACGTCATCCTCCGCGCAGTGCTCAACAAAGAGACAGGTATCCACACCCCTGGCAACACCATCTCCTACATCGCCAGCATGACTGCTCCAGCATATCACAAAATGATTTTCTTTGGTGACCCTGCTGTTATTCCAGATCCAACCAAAGCACAACGTATCGACATGATCAAATACGCCATCAAGACTGCTAAAGCCTTCGGCGTAAAACAACCAAAGATCGCCCTCGTTCACGCAACTGAGGTGCCAGGTCCAAAAATCCGCTACATGAACGACTACGTTGAAATCAAAGAGATGGCTAAGAACGGCGAGTTCGGCGACGTCATCCTCGACGGCCCAATGGACGTATTCTTGGCTCTCGACAAAGAGCGTGGCGCTATCAAACACATCGACACTCCAGTGCTCGGCGACTCTGATATCGTTATCTTCCCTGACTTCGACGCTGCCAACGTATTCTACAAAACAGCTACCACCTTCGGTAACGCACAAATGGCTGGCCTCCTCTACGGTGCCGACAAACCAGTAGTGCTCACCTCACGTAGCGAATCAACAGATGCTAAATTCTACTGCATCTGCATGGCAAGCATCTTGGCTTAATCCCATCAGTAAAGAAACAGAATTAACTACAATACAATGTACAGAATCCTCGTAGTAAACCCAGGTTCCACATCAACCAAATTCGCCGTATATCACGACGAAGAAAATGTGTTTGAGAAGACACTCCGTCATTCTGGCGAAGAATTGAAAGACTTCCCAACTGTGGCTTCACAATACGAATTCCGCAAAGACACCATCCTCAACAGCTTGAAAGAAAACAACGTTGAGTTGAAATTCGATATCATCGTAGGTCGTGGCGGTATCCTCCACCCACTCCACTCTGGCGCTATCGAAGTCAACGAGTTGATGAAAAGCGAACTCCTCGTTGCCAAATGGGGCGAACACGCTTGCAACCTCGGTGCTTTGATTGCCGACAACCTCGCTAAGGAATTCAACTGCCGCGCTATCGTTGCCGACCCAGTAGTTGTTGACGAGATGCAACCAGTTGCCCGCATCAGCGGTCACCCATTGTTCCCACGCAAATCAATCTATCACGCCTTGAACCAAAAGGCTATCGCTCGCAAATACGCTAAAGACTGTGGCAAACCATACGAAGAGTTGAACCTCGTTATCGCCCACATCGGTGGCGGCGTTTCAGTAGGCGCTCACTGCAAAGGCCAATCAATCGACGTTAACAACGCCCTCGGTTATGGTCCTTTCTCACCAGAACGCTCTGGCACCATCTCTTCTACCGACTTGGCTAAAGCTTGCTTCTCTGGCAAATACACCGAGCAAGAAATCAAGAAGATGCTCTGCGGTAAAGGTGGTTTGATTGCTCACCTCGATACCAATGACGCTCGCGAAGTTGAAAACCGCGTAGCTGCTGGCGACGAGAAAGCAAAACTCATCTACGACGCTATGGCTTACAACATCGCCAAAGAGATTGGTTCTTTGTTGGTAGTGTTGAAAGGTAAATGCGACGCAGTCCTCCTCACCGGTGGTATCGCTTACAGCAAACCATTCACACAATACATCAGCGACATGGTTAGCCCACTCGCTCCTGTAAAAGTTTACCCAGGCGAAGACGAACTCGGCGCTTTGGCTTCACACGGCCTCAACGTTTTGAACGGCGGCGCTTGCGACCAATACACAGAGTATAAAGAAGCTTAATCTACTCTACAGATAAAAACCAACAGGACTGTTCCCAACGGAACGGTCCTGTTTTTTATGTCCATATTAGTATGGACAACAAAAAAGTGCGTCGGTTGTCCGACGCACTTTTCGTATGCTAAACCCTTTCGGATTATCTGCGTGAGGAGGTAGAAGACGAACCTCTTGAACTGCTGCTTGAGCTACTGCTTGTTCCTCTTGAAGAAGAGGAAGATGGCGAGTAGGAACTTCTGCTACTTGAAGAAGAACTTGAGCTTCTTGAAGATGAAGAAGAGGTGTTGTAGGAACTTCTGCTGCTTGAAGTTGAGCTACTGCTTGTGCTTCTTGATGAAGAAGTAGAAGTGTTGTAGGAACTTCTGCTGTTTGAAGTTGAGGTTGCGCGAGTTGAAGAAGAACCAGAAGTACTGGTAGAGCCAGTGCGTACGGTGTTGCTTTCGCGATTTACATTAGTAGTAGAGGTGCGGGTTGAGGTGCCTGTTGACACGCTGCCCGAGGTAGTGCGAGAACCTGTTGACACGCCAGTCGAGATTGTTCTCGAGTTGTTGTCAGAGGTTGAGGTACGGGTGGTTGCAGGAGTACCAGTGTTAACTGTTACTGTGCGACCAGTTGAGTTCACTGTGCCGCGGCTGCCAGTAGAAGTGGTGGTGGTCACAGTAGTGTTGCCTGGAGTGCGAGTGCCTGTGGTGACAGTCGTTGTGCCTGCAGTACGTGAACCAGAAGTGGTGGTGGTATTGGCAGGAGTGCGAGTGCCAGCAGCAGGTGTGGTGGTGGTTGCAGTGCGAGAACCAGATACGGTTGAGTTGGTAGGAGTGCGGTTGCCGGCGGCAGAGGTTGACTCGGTACGTGAACCGTTGGTGGTGTTCGCAGGGGTACGAGATTCGGCAGAAACTCTTTCTGCACTACGAGTGCCCAATTGCTCACGAGAGGTGGCGGTCTGTGCTACGCGTGTACCAGTAACGGCGTCGCGAGTTGAAGAGAGCTCTTGAGCGTTGGTAGCGCGGTAGTTTTGGTTACGTTGAGCAAAGGTCTGCTCTGGGTAACGCTGTGAGTAGTCACGACGTGAGTAGTTGTTATACTGCTGATAGTGTGATGGCTCGTGATGTGGTTTTGGTGGATAGTGGTAGTGATAGTGGTGGTGATAAGGGTCGTGGTAGTGGTGGTAGCAGTGGTCATAGTAGTGATGCCATGCGCAGCAACGACGATATCTGTAGTATGGAGGGTAGCTATGCCAGTGGTATGGTGAGTACCAGCGGTGATAGAATGGGCCCCAGAAGAAATCGAAGATTACAGGAACTGCCACGTAGGTTGGTTCGATCACGTAGTTGGTGCCATAGATGTAGCTATCGCCTACGATTTGAACCACGGTTTGGTTGTTCTTTTGTTTCTCAACGATGATGGTAGCAATATCTTGGTAGATATCCTTTGCCAAAACAGCTTGGATGAGAATAACGTGAGCATTGTTGTCAGGCAACTCTACAACACGCATGTAGTCAACGTCGCCGTCGCGGTTGAGGTCAAGGTTAGACACCTGAGCATCGTAGTCGTTGATACGACGTTCAAAGTCCTCCAAGGTTCTTGCTTCGCCAAAGATATAGGCGATGGCACGAAGGTCGAGGTTTTCGCTGATGTCCTCATCGGTGGCTTCCACGGTGATGGTGTTCTTTTGAGCTGAGAGCTGAACACTGAAGCAGAGAGCCAATGCTAATGCCAATGTAGATAATCTTGCTTTCATATCTGTAAGTTTTATTTGTTATTATTCGGGTTGAAGACAGGAGTCTAGCTCCTTTCTTTGCTTTTTAGACCTTATATATAATGTATAGGTTTAATCGTCGGCAACTACTTTTCGTTTTGGTTGCGAATCATGATGCGCTTACGTTCAATTTCGTCGAGCACAATCTTACGCATACGCAAGTGATGCGGTGTCACCTCTACGTATTCATCCTCCTTGATATACTCAAGCATCTCCTCCAAACTCATGATGACCGGCGGAGCAATCTTCACCTTCTCATCAGAGCCAGAAGCACGCATATTGGTCAGTTTCTTTGACTTAGTCACGTTAACAACCAAGTCTTTATCCTTAGCATGTTCGCCAACCACCTGACCGCCATAGACATCCTCTTGAGGATAGATGAAGAACTTACCACGGTCCTGGAGTTTGTCGATAGCGTAGGCATAAGCGGTGCCGCCTTCCATGGCAACGATGGAACCGTTGACACGACGTTCGATATCACCTTTCCATGGCTGATACTCCGAGAAGCGGTGAGCCATGATAGCCTCGCCAGCAGAGATAGTCAACACAGCATTACGCAGACCAATGATACCACGTGATGGGATGTTGAACTCAAGATGAATGCGGTCGCGCTGTGAAGTCATAGAAACGAGCTCACCTTTACGACGAGTCACGATGTCAATCACCTTACTTGAGCATTCCTCTGGGAGGTTGACGGTCAGTTGCTCAATAGGTTCGTGAAGCACGCCGTCGATAGTCTTGGTGATTACCTGTGGCTGACCCACCTGCAACTCATAGCCCTCGCGGCGCATGGTCTCAATCAACACTGAGAGGTGGAGCACACCACGACCCGATACGGTCCAGACGTCAGAGTTTGGATCCTTATCCACGCGGAGTGCGAGGTTGCGGTCCAACTCCTTAATCAAACGATCGTGAAGGTGACGTGAGGTGACGAACTTACCGTCGCGGCCAAAGAATGGTGAGTCGTTGTTGGTAAAGGTCATGCTCATGGTAGGCTCGTCGATAGCGATTGGTGGCAAAGCCTCTGGTGTCTCGATATCGCAAACGGTCTCGCCAATTTCGAAACCCTCAAGACCCACGATAGCACAAATGTCGCCAGAGTTAACCTCTTTGGCTGGGGTACGACCCAAACCAGAGAAGGTGTTCAGCGATTTGATGCGCTGTTTAACCACGGTGCCGTCGCGTTTCACCAAAGCAACCTCTTGATTCTCCTTCAAGGTTCCACGATGAACACGGCCTACGGCGATACGACCAACGTAACTTGAGAAGTCCAATGAGGTAATCAACATCTGTGCAGGACCCTCCAGCACTGGTGGTTCTGGGATATGTTCGATGATAGCATCCAACAAAGGCAAGATATTGTCGGTTGGTTTCTGCCAGTCGGTCGACATCCAGTTTTCCTTAGCAGAGCCGTAGATGGTTGGGAAATCCAGTTGTTCTTCGGTGGCATCGAGGTTGAACATCAACTCAAACACCGCCTCTTGAACCTCGTCGGGACGACAGTTTGGTTTGTCTACTTTATTAATAACAACGATAGGCTTCAGACCAATTTGAATCGCTTTTTGGAGCACGAAGCGAGTCTGAGGCATCGGACCCTCGAAGGCATCGACCAACAAAAGGCATCCGTCAGCCATATTCAGCACGCGCTCCACCTCGCCGCCGAAGTCGGCGTGACCCGGAGTATCGATGATATTGATTTTTGTGTCTTTATAGTCAATAGACACGTTTTTCGACAGAATGGTTATACCACGTTCACGTTCCAAATCGTTGTTGTCGAGCATAAGTTCCCCGGTCTGCTGGTTCTCTCGAAAGAGCTTACCGGCAAGCAACATTTTGTCCAC
>CALEJM010000248.1 GCA_937898265.1 uncultured Porphyromonadaceae bacterium | reverse complement strand
AAGTTGAGAAAATCGGTGACGCTTTGAAAGGCAAAATCGACTTGAAAGAAGGCGACCGCATCGCTACTCTCGTTTCTTTGTCACTCACCCCTCTCCGCATCGACGAAATCCTCGCTATCCGCGCTGACGTTGACCAAGTTGACATCAAAGGTAAAGCGATCCTCTTCGAGAGCGGCATCTACGCAAAAATCCCAACAGACATGCCAGAGAAACTCGCTTTGTCAGCTCTTGACGTAGCTGGTGCTCCTGCTCAAACAGCTAAACTCTGCCAATACGGCCAAAACGTAGTTATCCTCGGGGCCGGTGGTAAATCAGGTATGCTCTGCGCTTATGAAGCTAAAAAACGCGTAGGTGTTACTGGTAAAGTTATCGGTTTGACCAACAGCCAACGTTCAACACAACGTATCAAAGACCTCGGCTTCTGCGACGTTGTTGAGAGTGTTGCTGGCATGACTCCAGTAGAGGTTTACGAACTCGTTGAAAAACTCACCAATGGCAACATGGCTGACGTTACCATCAACTGCGTAAACGTTCCTGACCAAGAGATGACTGCTGTTCTCTGCACAAAAGACGACGGCGTTGTTTACTTCTTCTCAATGGCTACAAGCTTCACCAAAGCATCACTCGGTGCTGAAGGTATCGGTTCAGACGTTAACATGATCATGGGTAACGGCTACACCAAAGGTCACGCTGAGTTCACACTCCAAGAGCTCCGCGAATGCCCAGAACTCCGCAAAATCTTCGAAGAACTCTACGCTTAATAGAGCTCTGAAATCAGACAAACAGAAGTCCAACCGCACTCTTGCGGTTGGGTCTTCTGATTATCAAAAAACATACGACAAGGGACAGAAGCCGCAGCAAAAACATTTCTTCTGTTTCACTCAATATAATAAGGTATCGCCAGCGATACAACTGCTGCCCCAAAAAGAGAATACAACAAAACAACAATATATATTATCATGGCTAATAACAGACAAACAATGTTTCCAAACGTTTCCGACAAAGATTGGAACGATTGGCGTTGGCAAGTGCGTAACCGCATTGAAACTCTTGAGGAGTTGAAGAAATACGTCAACCTCACCCCAGAGGAAGAGGAAGGTGTAGCAAAATCATTGAAAACTCTCCGTATGGCTATCACCCCATACTATTTGAGTTTGATTGATTTGAACAACCCATACGACCCAGTTCGTCGTCAATGTGTTCCAACAGTGAACGAACTTCACCAAGCAGCTGCTGACCTTCTTGACCCGCTTCACGAAGACTCAGACTCTCCAGTTCCAGGTTTGACACAC
>CALEJM010000247.1 GCA_937898265.1 uncultured Porphyromonadaceae bacterium | reverse complement strand
TAGCATCGAACGTGCCCAGAAGAAAGTTGAGGAGAACAACTTCGGTATCCGTAAGCGTCTGTTGGAATATGACGACGTGATGAATACCCAACGTAACGTAATCTATGCTCGTCGTCGTCACGCCTTGATGGGCGAACGTATCGGCGTCGACGTTGTCAACACACTCTACGATTGCATGGAAGCTGTCGTTACCTATTGTCGTGAATCAGCAGACTACGAGACCTTCCAACAACAGGTAACCAAGACCTTCGCTATCGAGACACCAATCACTCGCGAACGCTTCAACTCTGCAACTGTTGCCGACCTCGTCAACGATGCTGCCGACGCTGTCTTCATCACCTTCAAACGTAAGATGGACAAACTCTGCGAAATGACGATGCCTATCATCAAGAAGATTCACGATGAGCGTGGCGACATGATCAAGAATATCATCGTGCCTATCACCGACGGCAAACGCGGTTACAACATCCTCGTAAACATTGAGTCTGCTGTCAATACCGAAGGCAAAGCCTTGGTGCTCGCCTTTGAGAAATCTATCATGTTGCATACCATCGATGACGCTTGGAAGGAACACCTCCGTGCTCTCGACGACTTGAAGACTTCCGTTCAAAATGCTTCCTACGAGCAGAAAGATCCGCTGGTAATCTATAAGATTGAGTCGTACGAACTCTTCAAGAAAATGCTCCATAGTGTCAACGAGAAGGTAGCTTCCATCTTGATGCGTGGTCAAATCAATATCTCCAGCGAGGCTCCTGAGAGTCGTCGCAACGTGGAGGAACGTCGCTCTGACTACAGCAAATACAACACCAAGAAAGACGAGATGGCCCCAACTCAAGGTGGCGTTCCTGGTCAGGCTGAAGCACAGGCCCGTGACACCCGCGAGCAGCAGAAGACACAACCTATCCGCGCCGAGAAAACCGTTGGACGCAACGACCCATGTCCTTGCGGTAGCGGCAAGAAATATAAAAACTGCTGCGGCGCCAACCTCTAAGTCTATCCGATAACTTAGATACTCCAAGACCTCCGTTCTCTTGAACGGAGGTCTTTTCTTTTTGTTGGTCCTTTCTGCGGAAAGGTAGAGCGCTGACTATAAAAACTGCTTCTTGGACGAGATTTGCCGACTTCTATTCCGAATCTGTTGCGACTTCTCCATAAAAACAGAAACTATCCACAGAATCAGTGTGAGAACTGCGAAGAGTTTTATTTGGGGCAAGGAGTTCTGTTTTGAAACCAAGGTTCTGTGGGAATGCGTCATAGAGTAGTAGCAAAAGTAGCGGAACGGAACTTTTTGACCGTATTAAATGCAAATCCAGAACCGAATCTTTTCTTTTGTCCCGATTTGCTTCTTTGCGTAGAGTAGAGCGTTGCTCGGAAACAGAAACCCATGCTTGTTGGTACGTCTGTTTATATGCCGAGCGAATCGGAGGCATTGCAGAGGCTGTTGCAAGCGAAACTATTTGCCTCGGATTCTGCTTCAAAAATGGCGGTTTGGAAGGAGAACGGAGGCTTGGCTTGCTTGATTTGTCAGTTACTGATTGTGGTGCTTTAAACCCAATTTTGATTACACTCTTTCACTAAGCACGCCATATTGAGGTGTCGTTTTGGAAGAATGAAACCAAAACGGCCGTTTTAGTTTTAAATCTCTTGTTTTGCGAAGACTCTATTTTGAAAGTCTGAAATCTTGCTAATATAGCTAAAATAATCAATTTTTTTTGTTGGAAATTTGTCGGTGAGTTGTGCTGAGGAATGTTGGCAACCGATTGATATTTAGAGACTACGCCAAGTGGATGCGTTTTGATGCCCCATTCTCTGGGTCAAATCCGACTCCCGAAAGTTTGTTTTTCTCAATAAAAATACGTAACTTTGCCGTTGTGTTTTGAAGTATGTCTATGCTTTTGGACATACCAAGAAGCACCTCCTCCAGTTTGTTGTTGCAAGACAATATACCCTGGAACCTATTCGGACCCCACTACTAAAAATTGAAGAAGAATGACATTTAAAAGAATACTCCTGTCACTGCTGTTGTCAGTAGGCGCAATGTTGGTCGCAGCTCAGACCAATGTGCCTGCAGTTCAGATGGAGTCTTTCCGCGTGGATAGCACTTCGCCAGCCGGTGACCTCTACAAATACATCTGGACCTCAGAACGATTGAATCCATATCGCGTCGTTATCGACAGCATGCCGGATTCTATTGAAATCGATTGCTGCGAATTCGTTTTCCCAACAAAGAGTAATCACGTAACATCAACGTTCGGCTACCGTCGCTCGCGCTATCACTATGGCATCGACATTGGCTTGAGCACAGGCGACACCGTGAGAGCCTCTTTCTCTGGCAAAATCCGTATCGTAGACTACGAAGCCAAAGGTTACGGTCGATATGTGGTGATTCGTCACGACAATGGTCTTGAAACCGTCTCTGCCCACCTCTCCAAGGTCTTGGTTAAAGAGAATCAGGACGTCAAAGCTGGCGATCCTATCGGATTGGGCGGTAGCACTGGTCACTCGACGGGTCCTCACCTCCACTACGAGATGCGCATGATGGGCAACGCTTTCAACCCAACGAAGCTGATTGACTTTGAGCACAAATGCATCCTTACCGGCTGCTACGAAATCACTCGCAACGAAACCTACAGCCACGTCAAACATCAGGTGCTCTCCACCCCAGGTTTGAATGCTAAGCCGTCAACCAGCAGCTCCAGCAGCGGAACGGCCTACTATAGAGTAAAACAAAACGACACCCTTTCGGGCATTGCACGTCGATACAACACTTCAGTTGACAAACTTTGCAAACTGAATCACATCAGCAAAACGTCAATTTTGAGCATCGGACAAAAGATTAGGTATCGTTGATGCGCTGATATACAATAGTTTGTGCTAAAAATGTGAAGTTTTTGCCTAAACTTATTGCATATATAAATTATTGTAGTATCTTTGCACTCCGCAAATCTGCGGACTTAGAATTAAAAAAATAAACACTATAATATTGATTTACAATGAAAAGAACGTTTCAACCATCGAATAGAAAGCGTAGAAACAAACACGGTTTCCGTCAGAGAATGGCTACAGCTAATGGCCGTCGCGTATTGTCAGCACGCCGTGCAAAGGGCAGAAAGAGACTCACCGTTTCTTGCTCATGCGCTAAAGGTTAAGATTTTTGTCACGCTTTAGACATAAATAGGCAGTAAACTCTATGTTTGCTGCCTATTTGTATTTGTAGTTTTCTAAAAATCAATCGTCGTTGTGGAAATCTTCTCCCGTTTATTAATAGTTTTTTGTGGTGCCGGATTTGGCGGTGTTTTGCGCTGGCTGCTCTCTCGTTGGCTCAATGGTTCCTACCCATTAGGCACGCTTCTTGTTAACGTCCTGGGTTGCCTTTTGATAGGCATTTTATCGGGTTTGATAGACAGATATTGCCACGGAAACAGTTCGCTCCGTCTGCTGCTCATAGTTGGCTTCTGCGGTGGTTTTACCACGTTTAGCACCTTTATCAACGAGTCGTTCGGTATGCTCTCCGCATCTCAGGTGCTCGTGGCAGTTGGCTATGCTGCTCTGAGTCTTTTTCTCGGCCTGCTTGCTCTCTGGATTGGTCAGTCGCTCTTCGCCTAAATCAACCCCAATTCCCCCTCTTCGAACACATTTGTTCAAAAAATACTTTAACATTTAGAAAGTTAACTCAATTTGCTTCAGTTTTTGTTGTTCTGAAACTATTTTAAAGTGCAGAAATATAGCAACTTAGTGTATTTGCTTTGTTGGAAGGTTGTTGATGTCTTAAAGGTTAAAAATGCAAGGTTGGTTTATTTTTGTGTTAATTTGTTTGCATTAGGCCTTTTTTGTGCTTATCTTTGCCACAGAAAAAAATACTTCGGCATATTATCGCCGAGTACATTGTTGTTACATCTTTATTAGAATTAGTCTTTATGAACAAATGTTGTTACATTGCCACAATGGTGGTAGCGTTTTGCACACTCGTATGTGTAGGCGCACGCGCTCAGAGCACTGAGATAGATTATGGTATTGTCGTTAATAGCGTAAATATCACCTCTTCAAACGCTCATGATGTGACCGGTGACGGAATCACGGGCTCTATCTCTTATGATCCCAACACACTTACTCTTACCCTTAACAACGTCAACCTCTTTATGATTGACGCAAAAGGCATGTCTACTGATTTGGTCATCAATTTGGTGGGCAACAACGTCATTACTTGCTGTCTCTATGTTTCTTATTTAAATACTGTGATTACGGGTAGCGGCTCGCTGAACATCGGCTATATCGAATGTCGTGTTGGTCCAAACAACGACCCATGTCACTTGGCAATCAACTCTACCACAGTCTACGTCAACTGCGACCACCAGTATTACAACTGGGGACTCTATGGCTATAGCAATGAGTTCTTGACTATTGTGGACGCCACCGTTAAGACTTTCGGTCTTGACTGCGCATTGGGCGATTTCCAGAATATCGACCTCATGGGCGTGGAAATCGTTGCTCCTTATGGCGCAACTATCACCGATGGTTATATCCGTATTGGTTCAACCATTGTCAACGATACTATCCTGATTCAACCTATCGTTCAAGGCGTTGAACAGGCCACAGAGAAACTTAATCTCACCGTCTTCCCAAATCCTACTACGGAAATCTTGAATATCAAGATGGCGCCAACAGCTGAGGCTGCCAACATGAACATCGTTGATGCACAAGGACGCACCATTGCTGCTGTAGGTCTTGAGGCTAATCGCACCGACTACACAGTTGATGTTAACGGTCTTGCTGCCGGTGTCTATTATATTAATGTGCGATCTGGTAACACGCTTCAAACAGCGTCGTTCGTCAAAAAATAGCATATAGTGATTTGATGCTCGAAGGGGTTGGCGTGGCAATGCTGCGTCGGCCCCTTCTCTATTTTGGGGGGCAATAAAAAAGACTAACGGTGTGTGCCGTTAGTCTTTCTGTTGTTGTGGAGAGGTGAACTTATTTCTTCTCAGCCATGATTTCGTGCATTACGTCACCGATAATCTTGATACCTTTTTCAATCTGATCTTCAGGAGTATTGCAGTATGAAACGCGGATGTAGCCGTTTTTCTCGGCGTATGGGTTGAATACGCTGCCGATTACAAATACTGCGCCACGTTCAACGGAACGATCGAAGAGCTCCTTCTCGTCAACGCCCTCTGGGAGGTGAATCCAATAGTAGAAACCGCCTTGTGGCTTAACGTAAGAAATCTCTTTTGGGAAATATTTAGCAATGCATTCAGCCATGCAGTCGCGACGTCCTTTGTAAACGCCTCTCAAGAAGGTGATGTATTTGTCAAGTTGACCTGTTGAGAGGAATTTGTGGAAGTAGAGCTGTGACAGTGTTGGGGTGCAGGCGTCGATACATTGTTTGCTGATAGACATCTTCTCGCGAATCTCTTTTGGCACCAAAGCCCATGCTACGCGGAGACCAGGACCAAAGATTTTGGAGTTGGAGCCGACGTAGAGAATCTTTTTGTCCATCTCTGGGTCCACCCAAGTCTTCATTGGACGAGAGTTCTTGTAGGCCTCGTCGTCGAAATAGAGCTCGCCATAAGCGTCGTCCTCAATGATGAGACAGTCGCTGTTGCGCATCACGTCGATGAGTTGTTTGCGACGCTCCTGACTGTAGGTCAAGCCAGCTGGGTTGTGGAAGTTAGGGGTGATATAGAGAAGTTTTGGGTTCTCTTTCAAAGCCTCTTGGAGTTGTTCGATAACGATGCCGTTGTCGTCAAGGTCGATGCCTTTTACAACGCCTCTGTGAGATTTGAATGCAGATACGCCGCCGATGAACACAGGGTTTTCGGTGAGTACGAGGTCGCCTGGATTGATGAACAGTTTGCCGATGATGTCGATAGCTTGCAAAGAGCCGGTGGTGATGATGAGTTCGTTGGTGTCAACAGGGAAGTTGCGACCTCTCAACCACTCTTTCAACGACTCCAACAATTTTGGATAGCCGTCGGTTGGTCCGTATTGCATACCTTCTTCCCACTCTTTGCGAGTGAATTCGTCGCCCATTTTGCGCATCTCCTCAACAGGGAAGAGCTCGTTGCCTGGCATGCCACCAGCAAAAGAGATGATGTCTGGACGAGTGGCCAGTTTGAGCAATTCGCGGATAGCGGAAGAGCGCAACTGGTTTACACATTCTGAGAATTGAAATTCCATATAATATGATTTGTAGTTTTATTTCTTTTTTGCCCAGTTGTCTTTCAGCGAAACGGTGAGGTTGAACACTGGTTTGCCTGGTTGACTGTCGCGGTCGGCGGTAAAGTAGCCGACTTTGAGGAATTGGAAGTGGTCGTATTCCTTGACATTGCCCATAGCAGCCTCTACTTTGCAGCCGGTCATCACCTTCAGTGATTCTGGGTTGAGGAGGTCGCGGAAGTCTTGGTCGGAAGCAGAAGGGTTCTCAACGGCAAAGAGGCGGTCGTACATACGAACCTCAGCGTCGATGGCGCTGTTGTATTCTACCCAGTTGATGGTGCTCTTCACCTTGCGGTTGCCGCCTTCGGTGCCGCTCTTGCTCTCTGGGTCGTAGGTACAATAGATAGTAGTAATCTTGCCCTCGGCGTCTTTTTCGCAACCGGTGGCTTGGATGATGTATGCACTCTTCAGACGCACCTCGCGACCGCCAGGAGAGAGGCGGAAGAAGTCTTTTGGAGCCTCTTCCATGAAGTCGTTGCGCTCAATATAGAGTTCGCGACCGAAAGTGAGCTCGCGTGTGCCGCCGTTAGGATTGTCTGGGTTGTTCTCGGTGACGAGTGTCTCTGTGGTGCCTTCTGGGTAGTTGGTAATCACGAGTTTCACAGGGTCGATGATAGCGCAAACGCGTGGTGCTGTAGGCTTGAGGTCCTCGCGAACAGCTGCTTCAAGCAGTGAAACGTCGTTCATGGCCTCATATTTGGTATAGCCAATCTTATCGATGAAGCTGCGGATAGACTGAGGAGTATAGCCTCTGCGACGCATACCACAGATTGTTGGCATGCGAGGGTCGTCCCAGCCGCGAACAAGACCTTCCTTGACCAGTTGGAGCATCTTACGCTTGCTCATCACGGTGTAAGTGATGTTCAAACGGTTGAACTCGCGCTGCTTAGGTCTGTACTCTGGAGTTGCAAACTGGTCGATGAACCAGTCGTAGAGTGGACGGTGTACCTCAAATTCCAATGTGCAGAGTGAGTGGGTAACCCCCTCGAAATAGTCGGACTGACCGTGTGCGAAGTCGTACATTGGGTAAACCTTCCATTTGTCGCCAGTTTTGTGGTGAGGATGGGTGGTGATGATGCGGTACATGATAGGGTCGCGGAAGTGCATGTTAGAAGATGCCATATCAATCTTGGCGCGGAGAACCATGGTGCCGTCAGCTATCTCACCGTTGGCCATCTTCATAAAGAGGGCGAGGTTTTCTTCGATAGGGCGGTTGCGGAAAGGACTTTCGATGCCAGGGGTTGTAGGTGTGCCTTTCTGCTGTGCTATTGTTTCTGCACTTTGTTCGTCAACATATGCCTTGCCTTCTTTGATAAAACGGATGGCGAGGTCGAAAAGTTGCTGGAAATAGTCGGAAGCGTAGAAGATTTTGTTCCATTTGAAGCCCAACCAAGCGATATCTTCTTGGATAGAGTCGACGTATTCTACGTCTTCTTTCACTGGGTTCGTGTCGTCGAAACGGAGGTTGCAGACTCCGCCGTAGCGTTCTGCGATGCCGAAGTCAAGGCAGATGGCCTTGGCGTGACCGATATGGAGATAGCCGTTAGGTTCTGGTGGAAAGCGCGTTTGGATGCGTCCATTGTTCAGTCCTTCAGCTAAGTCTGATTCTACAATCTGCTCAATAAAGTTGAGACTTTTCTTTGGAGAATCGGTTTCTTTTATCTCTGTCATAGTAGTATGTGTTGTTTTTGGAACAAATTTATTTCAATTTGCAAAGATAGTTATTTTCTTGATACCTTGCGCACTACGAACCTCCTAAATATGGCATATAAAAAAATATTTTTTTTCTTGGAAAAAAGTTTGGTAATTCAAAAATTGTTTGTACTTTTGCACCCGCAAACGAGAGCCACGCGGCTCAGTAAAGAATCGTTCTTTTAATGCGGAAATAGCTCAGTTGGTAGAGCACAACCTTGCCAAGGTTGGGGTCGCGA
>CALEJM010000246.1 GCA_937898265.1 uncultured Porphyromonadaceae bacterium | reverse complement strand
CCATCGAGGAGGTGGCCGCCGAGGTGACCGCCGCCTACCCCCATTTTGAACGCGAAATCAACCTTTTCATCGAGCATTACCACGAGATGGTGACCAACGAGATTGAGGGTATGTACCCACTCCTTCAGCAGTTGAAGCAGGAGGGCTACCGACTCTACGGACTGACGAACTGGTGCAGTCGTGTCTACAAGACCATTGAGCAGTTCCCCATCTTCTCACTGCTCGACGGCTGGGTCATCTCCTCCGCGGAGAAGATGATTAAGCCTGAGGCTGGCATCTACCAACGCCTCTACGAGAAGTTCGGACTCAACCCCGAGGAGTGTCTCTTTGCCGACGACAAGGTGGAGAACATCGAGGGCGGACGACGCACCGGCATGAACGGCATTGTCTTCAAAAACGCAGCCCAATACGAAAAGGAACTACGACAACTACTTTAATACCCAACGATATGGCAGATTGGAAATCAGCGCTCAGCGCCCTCTCCGGCATGGCGCAACCCGATACGACAACCCCAGAGACCACCGCTGAGGTCGACAAGAAGAAACGGACTGGCGTGGTGTTCTCCACCAATCCCGACTTCCAATACAACGACAACGAGAACAACAACGACAACAACGAGACACTCCCTAAGCAGCAGCAGAAACTCCGTCTGAGCATGGAGCGTGCCGGACGTGGCGGCAAGACGGTCACCATCGTGCGCGGTTTCGTGGGCAGCGATGCCGACCTCGAAGAACTCGGCAAGTGGCTCAAGCAGCGCTGCGGCGTGGGCGGCTCGGTGAAAGACGGCGAGGTCATCATCCAAGGCGACCACCGCACCCGACTCGTCGAGATGCTCAAGAAAGAGGGTTACACTCAAACAAAATAGCCGATGAAAAGGGTAAAAATCACCGCTATCCGCAAGGTGGAACACACCGACCTCATGGCACGCTACGAGAATCCCATTGAGCACACCTGCGACGCGCAGGAGGGAATGTCGTGGATCAGTATCGACGGCAAATGTCCCGACGGACTCTGTCCAGAGGCGTGGAAGACGATGCGTGAGTTTGTGGAGGCACTGGCTCGTGGCGAAGGCAATTTCTTCGACGGCTGGATGCGTAATCCCCACAGCGCCATGATAAGTTGTAACGACGGTTTCCGTCCTGTGAGTTTTTACATTGAAACAATAGAATAATCCTAAGACATTATGAGTAAGACATTTTACGATTTCTTCAGCGAGTTGAACCGCATTCCACGTCCATCGCATCATGAAGAACGCGTGGCCGACTACCTCTGCCGCTTTGCCGAGGAACATCATCTTAGATATCGTCGCGACGCACAGAACTGTGTCGTCATCGAGAAGCCAGCCTCTCCAGGCTGCGAGAACGCAGACCCTGTGGTGATTCTCAACCACATGGATATGGTGTGCGTTGCCAAAGACGGCTACCTGCGCAACGGCTATCCGTTCGACCCGCTGAACGATGAGATTCGTCCTTATATCGAGACCGACGAAAACGGTGTCCGCTGGATGAAGGCCGAGGGCACATCGTTAGGTGCCGACAACGGTATCGGCCTTGCCATGGCGCTCGCCATCCTTGCCGACGACACGTTGGAACACCCTGCCTTAGAGGTGCTGACAACCACCAACGAGGAGGACGGCATGACCGGTGCTGAGGCGTTGGACAACACGTTCATACGGGGTCGCAAGGTGGTGAACCTCGACTCTGAAGCCTACGATGAGATCACCGTGGGCGCAGCCGGAGCCTGTCTGCAGGTTGGCAGTTGGAAACTGAACTACGCTCCGCTGCCGTCGGGCTATGTTGCACGCCGCATCTTCATCGAAGGTGGATTGGGCGGCCATTCAGGTGTCGACATCAACAAAGGGCGCTGCAATGCGAACAAGATGATGACTTCGCTCTTCACGGAGTCGTTCATGAGCCGCAACGACCTCTCCACCTTTACTGACGGGCTCTTCATCTGCAGTCTCAATGGTGGCACAGCCAACGCTTCCATTGCCTCATGGGCTGAGATGGTGATAGCAATGCCGGAAGGACTCTTAGACGAGATAGAGCATGCCATTAAAAAAGTATGGAATGAGATACTCACCGAGAGATTCCACGACACAGATCCACACGTACATCTCGGCATAGAAGAGGCGGACGACAAGAAGTACATCACCAATTTCAGTCTGCCATTCTGGACGATTGCCCATCTCCCATTCGGTGTGGAGGCGATGCGTGAGGATATGCCCGACACGGTGAAGACCAGCAACAACATCGGTGTCATAGCCACGCAAGACGGCGTGATGACCGTCTCTTGCCACACTCGCAGTTTCGACATGGAGGAGCAGCGAGAGCTCAGCAACCACATCCGCTGGATGATGGAGAACAGCGGAGCTGAGGTGAAGATGCTGATGGACACCGGCTCATGGGTGGAGCGTTCCGACTCTCCGCTGTTGGCTCTGACCTGTCAGACGTTCCGCGATGTGTTGGGCTTTGAGCCTAAGAAGGTGGCGATGCATTTCGTGCTGGAAGCCGCCTACTACGTTGAGAAATTCCCTGGCATTGAGATGGCATCCATCGGCCCTCGCATCATTGAGCCTCACAGTACATCGGAGCGCGTCGACCTCGACACTGCCGACAATATCTGGCGAGTGACCGTAGAACTGCTCCGTCGTTTAGGCAAATGTTAACACTTACGATATCAATACCATGACTTTACTTGAAGCAATAGAACAACGTCGCTCCGTGCGCCGCTATATCGACCGTCCGTTAGAGGCTGATGCCGTGGCGCAGTTGGAGGCTAAGATTCGCGAGGTGAACGAACAAGGCAACCTCCATATCCAACTCGTGACCAACGAACCCAAGGCTTTCAAGGGGAAGATGGCTTACGGCGTGTTCAGCGGCGTGAGCAACTACTTCGTGATGGTGGGTCCTAAGGGCAACTCGCTGGCAGAGCGCATCGGCTACTACGGCGAGCAACTCGTGCTATTAGCACAGACGTTAGGACTCAACACCTGCTGGGTGGGACTCACCTACAACAAGGTGAGCGAGGCTTTCACCGTGGGCGAAGGGGAGAAACTCTGCTGCGTCATCGCGCTGGGCTACGGCAACGAAGGGGGCAGAGACCTCCGCCGCAAGAGCGTGGAGCAACTCAGCAACGCCGACACCACCTCGCCCGAGTGGTTCCGCAAGGGGGTGGAGGCAGCACGACTTGCCCCAACGGCAGTGAATCAGCAACGTTTCTATTTTGAATACCTTGGCTTGGACGGCGAAGGACGTCACGTGGTGAAGGGAAGCAAGCGTTTCTCGCTGCTCAGCTACACGGAGACCGACCTCGGCATCGTCAAATATCACTTTGAAATCGGCGCTGGAGCCGACAATTTTGTTTGGAAATAAACGACTTATTCACTATGAAAGTATTACTTATCAACGGCAGTCCACGTCGCGAGGGCAACACCTACGTGGCTTTGCAAGAGATTGCCAACCAACTCAAAACACATGACATCGACAGCGAGATTCTCTGGATAGGGACCAAACCGGTTCGCGGCTGCATCGCCTGCGGTCAATGCAACAACAACCGCTGCGCCTTCAACGACGATATCACCAACGTGGTGATTGAGAAGATGGAGCAATGCGACGGTCTGGTGATCGGCTCGCCGGTCTACTACGGTCAGCCAGCTGGCCCAGTGATGTCGCTCCAGCAGCGTATGATGCATTCGGGCAGCGCCGTCTTTGCCAACAAACCGGCAGCGGGCGTCTGCATCTGTCGTCGCGGCGGCGCTACGGCAGCGTTCCAGACCCTCAACATGCCGTTCCAGATGACCAACATGCCGGTGGTCACTTCGCAGTATTGGAACATTGTTTACGGCTGCACGCCAGGCGAATCGCGCCTCGACCGCGAGGGTCTGCAGACGATGCGCACCCTTGCCAACAACATGGCGTGGATGCTCAAAAAGATTGCCACAGGCGAAGGCAATGCCCCAGAGCGTGAGCCTTGGGACGCGATGAATTTCATCCGATAAACCATTCAACACAAGTTATATAACAGACACCAATGAAGAAGATTATCGTTATCTCAACCAGTCTGCGCAGAGGCTCCAACAGCGAGATGCTTGCCGACCAATTTGCGGCAGGCGCACGCGAGGCGGGTCACGACGTAGAGAAGGTGACGCTCGTGGGCAAGGAGGTCCGTTTCTGCAACGGCTGTCTTACCTGTCAGACGACCCACCGCTGCGCCATCAGCGACGACGTGGCACCCATCATGGAGAAGGTGCTCAACGCCGACGTTGTGGTCTGGGCTACACCGATTTACTATTACGAGATGAGTGGACAGATGAAGACCCTCATCGACCGCATGAACGCTATGTACTCGATGGATTATCAGTTCCGCGAGGTCTATCTCCTCACCACGGCTGCCGAGGACGAACCCGAGGTGCCGAAGCGCGCCGAGATGGGACTGACGGGCTGGACCGACTGCTATCCAAAGTGTAGAATTGCAGGCACGCTCTTCTGCGGCGGGGTCGATGCCCCACGCACCATCGAGGGCAACGCCAAACTTCAAGAGGCCTACGAGATGGGTCGTAAGGCATAAGAGAGATGGCAACACTTCCCGTTTTCTTTGCCCCGATGCAGGGTTTCACCGACGCAGGCTACCGTCGTGCACATGCTGAACTGGCTGGCGGCGTGGAGCGTTACTGTGTTCCGTTTCTCCGTCTGGAGCATGGCGAGGTGCGTCGTCGCGACCTCCGCGACATCGACGGCGAAGCCCAACAGAGGGTGACACCACAGGTGATTGCCAACGGCGTTGAGGAGTT
>CALEJM010000245.1 GCA_937898265.1 uncultured Porphyromonadaceae bacterium | reverse complement strand
CTCGCGGCGTACGCACGCCTCCATATCTTCGTCCTCTGGTCGTCCCTCCCCCTCGACGAGGTTGAGGAAGCCGCCCGGGAGAGCCATCATCCCCTTGAAGGGTTCGATGCCGCGCTCGATGAGAAGGACGTGGAGCTCGGCGTCCTTGTCGCTCTCCAGCGAGCCGTAGCCGAACAACACGGCATCGGCGGTCACCGAGGGGTGTGGATAGCGGTAGGTGTATTGTTCCTGTTTCTTTACCATGTGGGTTACTGTTTTGTGTTGCTTGATGTTTTTATTGAGGTAGTGTGGGGCCTCAGATTTCTTTGAGTAATTTTTACGCTGCAAAAGTATGACGAAAATTTCATCCCACCAAATTTTATTGAGGAAATTTTACTCAAAGATACAAATATTTTTATACACCACAGGTAATAAGGGGATTAGAGTGTGAAAATAAATCTCACATTCTCGTGAAATGATGTTGAGAAAACGTATTTTGGCTGTTAGACTGCCGTTGGTAGAGCGGAGGAGTGGTGTGTGGTTGGTGATGTTTATTCGGTTTTTTCCAACTCGCTTGCAGTGGCCGCGACTTATTTGGCGTGTTGGTGGCGTTGGATGCTCTCCATGCAGCGACTGGTGTTTCTCTGCTCCTGATAGGCGCAGAAAAGATTTTCTGAGCGTCCGTAGCTGTGGTGGTTGGCTTGTGCCACACGTTTCTCTACGATGCGGCGTATGATGCGATTCTGAACCTTTCTCGATTTCGACATATACGCATCACTCAACGAGAAGAAGATGCCGTCAAGCACCTCCTTCTTGATCTCGTTGGTGGCTGTCTGGAAATTCTCCTGGGCAGCTGCGTATTTGTAGCGTGGCGAACTTTCCACCACCTCCCATTTCTTGTTGAGTTGCTTGGCAATGCGTTTTGCCTTGGCTTTCGGCGTTTCTGGCGGAGTGAGTGGCTTGAGCTTCTTTCTTTTCGACATAATTATATTGTTTTGTGGGTTAAACTTGTTTTAATGACGAAGGCTCTTTCTGCAATCACTGTGCCAACTGAAACAGAAGATATGTCTTCTGCCATAAAGGCGAAAAGTCCCTCCAAAACGGCACAAAAAAAGGCGGCAGGAGGTTTTCCTGTCGCCTTTGAGGGTATTGGGGGTTTGGATTAGCAAACGCCTGAGAAGCCCATGAAAGCCATAGCCAAGAGGCCGGCAACTACCAATGCGATTGGGGTGCCTTCCATGCCTTTTGGCAATTTGGTGAGGGCGAGTTGCTCGCGGATACCAGCGAAGAGGGTCAATGCCAAACCGAAGCCGAGGGCGGTTGCGATGGCGAAGAGTACGCCTGTGAGGAGGTTTGGTGTGAGACCTTCTGGGAGTTTGTAGGTAGCGTTAGCAACGAGGATTGATACACCAAGGATACAGCAGTTGGTGGTGATCAATGGGAGGAATACGCCGAGTGCCTGATAGAGTGATGGTGAGATTTTCTTCAACACGATTTCTACCATTTGTACCAGGGCTGCAATCACGAGGATGAAGCTGATGGTTTGAAGGAACTCGAGGCCGAACTTCACCAAAAGTTGTTGGAGCAAGTAGGTGATGATGGTTGCCAAGGTGAGCACGAAGGCTACAGCGGCAGACATGCCGAGGGCGGTGTCGATTTTCTTGGATACGCCCAAGAAAGGACAGATGCCCAAGAACTGTGACAACACGATGTTGTTCACCAAGATGGCGGATATGAAGATAAGTATATATGCCATAATTCTACTGTGTTTAAGGGGTTATGACTTTTTGGTGAGTTTGTTGACGATAGCAATCAGGTAGCCGAGAGCGATGAATGCGCCTGGTGCGAGCACGAAGAGGAGCATGCCGTATTGCTCTGGGAAGATTGATGCGTTGAACACACAGCCTGTGCCGAGGAACTCACGGATTGAGCCGAGGAGTGTCAAGGCGATGGTGAAGCCGAGACCGATGCCGATGCCGTCCATCAAGGATGCCAATGGGTTGTTTTTGGCTGCGAAGGCTTCGGCACGACCGAGTACGATACAGTTTACTACGATCAGTGGGATGAACAGACCGAGGGTAGCGTAGAGGTCGGGGAGGTAGGCTTCCATACACATTTGTACTACGGTTACGAAGGTTGCGATGACAACGATGTAGATAGGGATGTGTACTTTGTCAGGGATGAGGTTCTTGAGCAGTGAGATTACCACGTTGGAGCAGATAAGCACGAACATGGTGGCCAAGCCCATACTCATACCGTTGATGGCAGATGAGGTGGTGCCCAGGGTAGGACACATACCCAACAACAATACGAACGTTGGGTTCTCTTTGACGATGCCGTTTAAGAGTGTTTTAAAGTAATTCATACGCGCGATTGTTTATTTGTTAGGTACTGGGTTGTTGAGTGTAACGGTTGCAACTTCTTCAACGATTTCTTCGGCAATCTCGACGAGGTCGATGCTGTCGTTGACAGCTTCGGTCTCTTCAACGGCTACTTCTACTGGAGCGCCGGCGAGGTTGGCTTGTTTGAAGGCTGCGAAAGCGGCGTTGACAGCGCGGAGGAAGGCACGTGAGCTGATGGTTGCGGCAGTGATGGCGTCAACCTCGCCACCGTCTTTGCTGACGGTGAGGTTGTTGGTCTCTGGGTTCTTGCCAACGATGTCGCCTTTGTTGCCTTTCTTGAACCACTCGAGCATCTTGACGCCGAGGCCTGGGGTCTCTGCTTGTTCGAGTACGGAGTAGTTGATGATATTGCCTTCGGCGTCGAAGCCGGTCATCACTTTGACGTTGCCGCCGAAGCCGAGTGGGTCGTTGCTTTCTACGGCAGCGCCTACGAAGTTGCCTTCAGCGTCGAATGCTGGGTTGATGATGCAGCCGTCGATTTCTTGAATCATGTCGGCGTTGAGCACGGCGTTTTCTGGGAGCACGTCTTTGATGGCTTGCTCTTGTTTTGCTTTTTTAGTTGCAGCGATAGGGTCTTTGGTGATTCCGTATACGTAACCAAGAATGCCGGCTGCCAAGAGTGCAACGAGGGTGGTTGATACCACCATGTTGATGAAATTTGATTCTAAGCGTTTCATTGTTTCAAAATCTTTTTAGTCGGGTTATTTCTTAGGGTTTTCACCGAAGCGACGTGGACGGCAGTAGTGGTTGAGCAATGGTGTTACGGCGTTCATGATGAGGATGGCGAATGACATGCCTTCTGGATAAGCGCCCCATGTGCGGATTACGACTACGATGATACCAATCAGGACACCATAGATGAGTTGGCCCAGCGGAGTCATTGGTGAGGTTGCGTAGTCGGTTGCCATGAAGATGGCGCCGAGCATCAAGCCACCAGCGAGGAGGTGTGTGCATGGGTCCATGTAGCTGTTGTCGCAGAGCCAGAGGATGCAAGAGAACAGGGCTACGGTGAGGATGATTGATACTGGGATGTGCCAGGTGATGACTTTGCGGACGAGGAGGTAGATACCGCCGATGATGAGTGCGATGGCGCTCACCTCACCGAATGAACCGCCTACGTGACCGAGCAAGAGGTCGAGGTGACTTGGCATGTCGGCTGCGCCCTCGTTGAATGCTGAGAGAGGGGTGGCGGCGGTCATGGCGTCGATGTATTTGGTGGCAAAGCCTTGTGGCACTGGCCAGGTGGTCATTTGAACTGGGAATGAGATGAGGAGGAACACACGGCCAACCAATGCTGGGTTGAATGGGTTGTTGCCGAGGCCGCCGAAGGTCATCTTACCGATACCGATGGCTACCAATGCGCCGATAACGATGATCCACCAAGGGAGGTTGGATGGGAGGTTGAAGGCGAGGAGCAAGCCGGTAACTACTGCTGAGAGGTCGCCGATGGTTGAGCGTTTCTTCAGCAAGAGTGTTGAGATGAGATATTCAAACAATACGCACGATGCGATGGAGATGCCTGTCACGATGAGTGCGCCAACGCCAAAGTAGATGACGCCAACGACGAATGCAGGCAGCAGGGCTATGATCACGTTCAACATGGTTTTGGTAACCGTGTTGGAGGTGTGCACGTGCGGTGCTGGTGATACAATTAAGTTATTCATTTTTTCTTGTTTTTCTCTTTGATTGAACTTAGGGCTTATTTCTTCTCCTCGGCTTTGGCTGCCTCTGCTGCTGCTTTTGCGGCTGCGGCACGGGCGCGGAGGATACCGCCAACGGTGGCTTTACCCATTCTGATATAGTCTAAG
>CALEJM010000244.1 GCA_937898265.1 uncultured Porphyromonadaceae bacterium | reverse complement strand
CGTATTACGCTGACCGTGAGATTCCGCTGCTCATCCCGGGCGTCGGCAGTCAGGGCGGCACGGCGCCCGAGGTGATGGAGCTGATGAAAAAGGTGGGCGTAGAGATGGAGATTTTCAAAGTGGGCACCTTCAAATCTGCCGTTGAGCCTTATATCCGCACCGACATGAGCGAGGCCAACAAACTCCAGCTTCACACCTATGCCGACGGCACTTGGCAACGCATCTGCGAAGACATTGCTGCTTCACGTAACATCACCGTTGAGGCTATCAACGCCTTTGCCAACAACGGCGACTTCCTCAAAGAGCCTGAGGTGGCTATCCAAGCTGGTCTCATCGACTCTCTCTGCTACACCGACGGCATGAAGACTGTGCTTGAGAAACTCACCAAAAAGAAATATACTACTTATTATATTGAGGACCTCTGCCAAGAGCCTGATCAAGATAAGAAGGTGAAAGACCAAGTGGCTATTGTCTATGCCGTAGGTGGTATCGACGACGGTTCTCCTCAAGAGATGAACTCAGCCGAGATTGCCAAGACACTCCTCAAACTCAAAGACAATAAAAAGGTGAAAGCCGTTGTTTTGCGTGTCAACTCTCCAGGTGGCAGCGCCTACGGCTCAGAGCAGATGTGGCATGCTGCCGAACTGCTGAAAGCAGAGAAACCTCTCGTGGTTTCTATGGGCGATTACGCAGCCAGCGGTGGCTACTATATGTCATGCAACGCCAACTACATCTTCGCTCAACCGAACACCCTCACCGGTTCTATCGGCATCTTCGGCATGTTCCCTAACTTCTCTGGTGCAAGCAAGAAAGTGGGCGTTTCGATGGACGGCATCAAGACCAACGAGTATGCCGACTTAGGCAACACTTTCCGCCCTATGCGTGACGACGAGCGTGCTTTGATTCAAGCTGAAATCAATCGTGGTTACGAACTCTTCACCTCTCGCTGTGCCAACGGTCGCCAGATGTCGCAAGACTCAATCAAGGTGATTGCCGAGGGTCGCGTATGGAGCGGTGTCGACGGTCTCCGTATCGGTTTGGTTGATGAATTGGGTGGCCTCGACAAAGCCATTGAGAAGGCTGCCGAACTTGCCAACCTCAAGAAATACGTCACCAAAGACTACCCTGCTGCCAAGAGCATGATGGACCAAGTGATGGAACTCATCAACGGTTCAAGCGACAAGAATGAAGAGAAACTCATTCAGAAAGCATTAGGCGAGAACTACTATATCTATCGCGCCATCAAGACCTTGGAGGGTCAGCAAGGCGTTATGGCTATCATGCCTTACACCATCAGCTACTAAGTTCCCGACTCTTCAGTCAAGATTATATAAAGGTTTGTCCCAGTGGCAAACCTTTTTTTGAGCCCCTATCGTTCTTCAACAGACAAAAAAGACGTACCTTTGTGGCGCTTTTGGTGATACGCTCCGAGGCTCCTCGGAGGTATTGAAAAGGGAATCGGGTGAGAAGCCCGAACAGACGCGCTGCCGTAAGTTTCATCCCCACAAAAAAACTCTCCAACGCAAGCCACTGACCACACGTCGGGAAGGCGGGAGAGTGAAACAAGTCGGAAGACCTGCCAAGAGTCTACTGCCCTATTGATGGCTCGCGATATGGCCAAGATATGTCAAACGAAAAACAATACATATATAAATACGCTATGAAGAAAATCTCCAAGATTCTCTGCACCCTCTGTCTGCTCGTTTCTGCATGGGCAGTCAGCGCTCAAAACAGTCCCTACATGACCCGTGTGTTCGATTTCTCACCAGCTCCAGGTCAGTTTATCCACGTTTATCCTGCTGTGACCCTCGGCATGGACAGCATTGCCGTTGCCAACCTCTGCGAAGGTCAGTTGGCAGGCGTTGAAACTGGTATGATCTCCCTTGGCGGCTATGGTGGTTACATCACTGTAGGCTTCGACCACAACATCCAAAACATCGCTGGCGAGAAAGACTTCCAAGTGCTCGGCAACGCTTTCTACTCCTCCTATGGCAGCTCAGGCGAACCAGGCATCGTGATGGTTTCCGACGACGTTAACGGCAACGGTCTCCCCGACGATCCATGGTACGAGATTGCTGGCAGTGCCTACGCCTCATGCATCAAGAACTACAGTATCACTTACTATAAGCCATCTGCCGAACTCGATGCCGCAGAAGGCAATATCGATGAGTATGTTGCATGGAAAGACAACCAAGGAGCAACCGGCTACCTCGGCAAGAACAGCTATCACAAACAGGCCTACTACCCATGTTGGTATGGCGACAGCTGCACCTTCTCTGGCACCATCATTCCGCTCTCTGCCTTGAGTGAGTGCTCATACAACTACTGCGATGTAGTGCCTAACAACGACCCTCAGAGCGGTATTGATATCAGCGATGCTGTCAACGCCGACGGCACACCTGCCAACCTCCAGCAGATTCGTTTCGTCAAGGTCTACACCGGCATCTATAAGGTAGAAGCTCCATTCGGTGAGACCTCCACTGAGTTCTGTGGCGCCAAAGACCTCCACCCAACTGTCGGTCTCCACACTACAACCTCTGAGTTTGCCCTCGTCAGCAATGGTCGCGACTTCATTCAGTTCAACGCTCCAGAGGAAGGCAATGGCGTTCTCTTCACCCTTGCTGGTCAACGTGTAGAATCGTTTACTATCGTCAACGGTCTCAACAGTCTCTCGCTTAACAACCTTGCTTCTGGCGTCTATATCCTCGCCATGGAGGGTCAGAACAAGAACTACCGTCTCAAGGTTATCAAACGCTAATTGCGTCATTTCATACCCCAAAAAGGAGAGTTCGCCCTGCGGTCTCTCCTTTTTTGTTACCTGATACTGCGTCCCAAACGGGTGATAAAGAGAAAAAAATCGCCATTTTTACACATTTTTACCCCAAAAACTACCTTCGGAACGCATTTTTCGCTATCTTTGCCGTATGAAATTCAAGAAGGCGATAGCATTACGAATGGTCATGGTTCTCATGGCTTGCTTAGCTACCGCTTTGTGTCAAGCTTCACACAACTACGCAGCCCAATCGGTGCTCCGTCAAGGCAGTTGGACGAAGATCAAAGTCAGAGACAACGGACTCTACAAACTCACCTACGAACAGATTCAGCAGATGGGTCATGACCCTGCCACCGTACGCATCTACGGCTACGGAGGTGCCATGCTCAACGAGTTGTTCACCGACCCTTATACCGACGATCTCCCAGAGGTCAACGTCATGGTCTACACAGGTGGCGACAACACATTCGGTCCGGGCGACTACCTCGTGTTCTACGCACAAGGTCCTACCTCTTGGCGTTATGGCAAGATAGCCAACTACGCTAACAATCTCTTCACCCACACCACCAACTGCTACGCTACCTACGGTTGCTACTTCGTCACCTCAGGCGGCACACCTGCTCGTGTGACCACCGCCAACGTCGAGACGCCAACCTCCAGCACCGTTATCACTTCGTTCACAGACTATCAGGTTCACGAACTCGACTCCATCAACTTTATCAGCAGTGGTCGCGAGTTCTATGGCGAGGAGCTCAACAGCAGTCGCATGAGTCGCAATTTCTCGTTCAGCACTCCTTACCTCGAAGGTGAACTTGCCACGCTCCGTCTCTCGGCAGCCGCCCGTGGCACATCTTCCACTGTGCTCACCGTTGCACAGTCCAACGGCAGTGTCGTAGGTTCTCTTTCCATCTCCGCCCGAAACACCTCATCCACCTACGAATATGCCCGCGTCAACAGTGAGGTTTGGACCTTCACTCCAACGCTTGGCAACGTACTCCCACTCACCGTAACGAGCAACAATAGCAGCTCCAACGCGTGGATTGATTTTATTGAGGTAAATCTCACTCGCCAACTCACCATGAACAATCGTCCGCTCTATTTCCGCGATGTCAACCACCTCGGTCAGGGCGAAACGCATCAGTTCCAAATCCAAGGTGCTACGGCAGAGACCAAAGTATGGGATATCACCCGTCCAGACCGCGCCTTCGAACTCCCTTGTCAGTTTTTCAACGGCACCCTCACCTTTGCCGCCTCTACCGACACGCTCCGTGAGTTTGTGGCGTTCAACCCCAGCAATATACAGCAGCAGGTTGAGGTTGTGGGCAACGTAGCCAATCAGAACCTCCACGACCTTCCGGCCACCGACTACGTCATCATCACACATCACGACTTCCTTGCCGAGGCAGAACGCCTTGCCAATGCCCATCGCAGCGAGATGAGTGTTGAGGTGGTTGATGCCGAACAGGTCTACAACGAGTTCTCCTCCGGCACCCCCGATGCTACCGCCTACCGCCGTTTCATGAAGATGTTCTACGACCGCTACCACCAGGCTCTCATCAGCGGCGACAGCGCCACGATGGCCAATTGCCGCGAGCCACGCTACCTGCTGCTCTGGGGCGACGGCAACTACGACAACCTCTCGATAGACCGCCAGTATT
>CALEJM010000243.1 GCA_937898265.1 uncultured Porphyromonadaceae bacterium | reverse complement strand
TGCGGTTATTCTCTTTGGCGTCACCTCCATCTTCATGCTCACCTCGTCGCTCTACTTCTTGTTTACCCCGCTGAGCGATGCGCAGTCGGAACTCCTTGCCCGCACCAAACCCTCCATCTTCGACGTCTTCATTGCCTTCGTTGGCGGCTTGGCAGGCATCGTAGCCTCCTCTCGCAAACAGCAGATGACCACCGTAGTCTCTGGTGTAGCTATCGCAACGGCTTTGATGCCACCACTCTGTACCGCTGGCTATGGCTTGGGAACAGGTCAATACAGCTATTTCTTTGGCGCCTTCTACCTCTTCTTCATCAACTCCTTCTTCATCGCGTCGGCCACCTTCATCATGGTGCGTTACCTCAAGTTTCCGCATCGCAGCTACGTCGACCCCAAGAAGCAGAAACGTGTTCGCATGACTTTGTCGCTCTTTGCTCTGTTGGTCATTGCTCCAAGCGTCTATATGGCCGTGGGTATGGTGCGTGAGGCAACGTTCAACTCCAGCGCAATCACCTTTGTCTCCAACCTGGAGAAAGATCCGATGATGGCTGACGTGCAGATTGTTGGTACCAAACGCTATTTCTCTCCAAAGAAACAGACCATCACCCTCCTGTTGGTGGGTCGCGAACTGAGCGACGAAGATATCGCAGCCATTCAGAAATCAATGTGCGATTACGGCTTGGATAGAACCCAACTCATTGTGCGTCAGAACAGCGGTTCGGTCTCCTTTGACCTTGGCGCCCAGGCAGAACTCCTGCAAGGACTGATTGAGAAGAAAGAGGAGCAGTTGCAACATTCCGACTCCGTCATCAATACCCTCCGTGAGGCGTTGCGTGAGGAGCGTCTCCTTCGTGGCGCCGACGTCAATCAGGTTTCCAAGGAGATGGCGGTCTTGTGGCGCGACGTCAAGAACGTGTCGTTTGCCAAAGCTGAGGTGTTCAATCTCCAGGAGAACAAGAAAGACACCGTCATGCAGGTGAAAGTCAATTGGTCGAAACCACTCTCAAGGTGCGATACGTCAAACATGACCCCTTGGCTTAGAGTTCGTTTAGGCTCTAATCACCGCATAGCCGTCGACCACCATTATCAGAAATAACAGGTTGTAAGCAATCAACGATAAGCAATCATCCTATTCCGCAGTTGGAGTAGGATGATTCTTTTTTATAGACTGTTGTTGGAAAACTATTCGAAGCGCATCGCCTTGACAGGTGAAATCTTAGTGATGATGTGCGAAGGAAGCAGCATCATGGCGATGGAGGCGAGGGCAGTGCCGACGTTCAACAATAGGATATGGAGGATGTTGAACGAGACGGGCACGTAGTCAACGTAGTAGATAGCAGCGTCGAGGGGAATGAGGTGGGTGGTGTATTGAAGAGCAATCAGTCCAATGCCCACGATA
>CALEJM010000242.1 GCA_937898265.1 uncultured Porphyromonadaceae bacterium | reverse complement strand
CCTTTCAAAAGTGAGAGCAAAGCCTCACCCAATACCGGGATCAAGACAATCAGGAACGAAAATTCTGCAACTTTCTCCTTTTTGTCGCCAAGCAATAATCCCGTAGCAATTGTAGAACCCGAACGGGATAAGCCAGGCAATACGGCAATAGCCTGAGCAACACCAATGACGAAAGCATCTCCGAAAGAAATATTCTCTTTTTGTCTTGGTTTTGCATAATATGAAAACGCCAAAAGCAGCGCAGTAATCAAAAGACAAATTCCGACTACAAACAATCCGCTGCCAAACAGCATCTCAATTTTTTCTTTGAAAAACATGCCAACCACAAAGACAGGAATGATTGCTACAAGAATTTTTGCCACGTAGTTTTTTTCTTCATTCCATTTTGTAGTAGAAAACGTGCCGGCAATCAGTCTCCAGACTTCATAGCCCAACACAACGAGAGTGCTACATACAGTAGCGGCATGCACCACCACGTCAAACGCAAGATTATCGGCAGCAGAGGTGTCAAGATGAAGCAGTTGCTGAGCAATAGTCAGGTGTCCACTACTGCTGACAGGGAGAAACTCCGTCAGTCCTTGCAGCAAGCCTAAGAGTAATGCTTCTAACCAGCCCATCAGTTTTATTTATTATCGCTGTTTCTATGCCACATGATGCCCGCAATCATGCCAACGAAACCAATCATGCAGACGATTGGAGCTACAGTGATACGGCGAGGCGACATCACTTCTGGGTTATATTCCACAACAGTCTTGCCACCAGACATGAGACAAAAGCCGACGATGATAATAATCACCGAAACAGCCATGATGAGATAATTGATTTTTTTCATTATCGTTGATTTACTTAATTTTAGATATAATAGAGGTCGTCAGTCTTCATTCTGAGGTAGTGGTTGACACTAATTACAGATGAGAAGATTGTGATAACCATTGCCAACACAAAGGTAAGCACAGCCACAGGCACAAGAATCTCCATTTGGAAGAGGTTGATGCTCTCATTCAACTCTTGCTGCAACCAATAGAGGATGCCTCCAAGCATAAAGAGCGAGATGACAGCAGCAGCAATGCCATTCAACAGGTGGTGAATCACAAACGGACGACGGATAAACCACGCCTTGGCACCCACCAATTTCATCGTATTGATGATGAAGCGCTTGGAGTAGACAGAGATTCTTATTGTGTTGTTAATCAAAACCACAGAGATGGTCAGCAGCACGATAGCCACAACTACAAGGAGCAGAGAGAGACGTTTAAGATTCTGAGAGATACTCTCCAGCATATCTTTTTCAAAAACTACGTCGGCAACGCCCTCGAAGGCTTTGATTTTGTCGGAAATCCATTGAATGCTATCTGGATGAGCATACTGGCTCTGCAGTTTGATTTCAAAGGAGGCTTGGATAGGGTTGTAGTCCAAGATTTCTGTGAGGTCGTCACCCATTGCCTCAATATGTTCTTTAAGAGCTTCCTCTTTAGAGATATAGGCTACATCTTTCACATAAGGCACACTGGTGAGATATTTCTCTACTCTACCCTGTTGAGCCTCGCTCAGACTATCTTTCATCACGACTGAGACAGCCAGACTCTCACGGGTCTCCTCGCTCACCTTGTTGGTCAGCAAAAGGAGATAAGCGGTGAAACCGACAGTCAGCAGTACCAGTGCGATACTGATGGTTGTGGTAAAGTAAAGATTGAAAAAAGAATCTTTTCTACGTTTGTTTTTTGGTGCCATTGTATTGATATAGCCATTGTTGCGCCACCACTGCAATCCTATTAAGGCTCACTATTTCAAAGCCTTACAAAAATCACGACCCTAGTAAGCGCAGTTTTACAAAAATCGTGCAAATATACACACTTTTCCATAGTAAACAAAATTTCAAAGAGTAAAAAAAATGAATATCCACGATGCCTTGGATTAGAACAAACAAAAAAAGAGTCCGACCTATGGCCGAACTCTTTGAACTTATTGAATCGGGATTCTTATTTTTTGTCTTTCACCAACCAAATGAGACTTGGGAAGTGGTCGCTATAGCCATTGGTCCAGACACCTGAGGAGTGGGTGCGGAGTGGATAGCCTTTATATTGACCGTTTTGAGAACGGAGAAAATCGCGGTTGAAGATTTTAGAGGTGTAATAGGTCAATCCGTCAAAGACGTTTTTCTCTTTCGGCAAGAGGTCGTAGCTGACGAGGATTTGGTCAAAAAGGTTCCATTGGTCGTTGTAACCAAGAGAGCCGATGCCTTTCTTATAGAGACCGTAGCATGGATTGAACATATCGCCAGGACC
>CALEJM010000241.1 GCA_937898265.1 uncultured Porphyromonadaceae bacterium | reverse complement strand
AGGTTCTTGATATCACACTGAGAGAGATGCTGCAGCGCTTGTTTGTAGCGTTTCTTGTCGACGTAGAGTTGCGCCAACATGAAGTGGGCATGGTGTGCCATCGGGGCGTAGCCGTAGTTGTTGACGCAAGCGGTGAGTGCCTGCATGGCATCGGGCGCATTGAGTTGGAACTTACACGCTGCCAGATAGTATTGCGACTGAAGATAGAGCTCGCTATTCGGGTCGGCTGCCTTGCTGAGATGCATATACGCTTGTTCTGCAGCGGCATAGTGTCCCTGCGAATAGAGGGCATGCGCTTCATTGGATTGTTTGGTTAAATCGGTAGCCGCCAGACTCTCCGCTGCCACAACAGCAGAAAGCACCATTGCACCTACCACACGTTTCCATCGTTGATGTCTCATATCGTGAAAAATCTTTTAGCCCACAAAGATAGCGGTTTTTATCGGTTTTTCGGATGTTTTTATACAACTATTTATTAGAAGGGGTAGAAAAGGGGGGTTCAAGGCGGGAAAAGAGCCCTTACCGAACCTCTTTTTTAGATTGTTGCAAAGGTTGAAAGTTTATCTCTTCGTCATCTCAAGAAAATAGTCTAACTTTGCGCCCCAATCATGAACATAAGAAGACAATGAATTACAACGCTATTCTACGCAACATCTACACCGAGATTCAGCCTTTTGCCAAGGTTGGACAACAAGCCACATATATCCCTGCGCTGGCAGAGGTGAACCCCGACCAGTTCGGAATCTGCATCGAGACGCTCGAGGGACGCATCTTTCAGTTGGAGAGGTCGAATGTCCGCTTCTCAATCCAGAGTATCTCCAAGGTCTTTTCGTTGGCCATGGCGTTCAGTCTGGAGGGCGAGGAACTGTGGAACAGGATGAGCAAGGAGCCTTCGGGTTCGGCGTTCAACTCATTGGTGCAGTTGGAGTACGAGAAGGGTCGCCCGCGCAATCCGTTTATCAATGCGGGTGCCATCGTGACCGCTGACATCCTCCTCTCCCGACTCCCCGACGCGGAAAGCAATTTCCTGAATTTCGTGCGCACCCTTGCCGGTTCCAACGAGATAAACTACAACAGCAAGGTGGCTGCGTCCGAGAAACGGTGCGGTTTCATGAATGCCGCCATCGCCAACCTCATCAAGCACCACGGCAACCTCAAAAACAGCGTCGACCGCGTCCTGAATTTCTATTTCATGATGTGCTCAACCGAGATGAATTGCGAGGAGCTGGCACACGCCTTCACCGCCTTTGCTAACCACAACAAGACGTTCAACTACAGCGGCGTAAAGCTCACCCATTCGCAGATCAAACGCATCAATGCCATCATGCAGACGTGCGGTTTCTACGACGAGGCGGGCGAGTTCTCCTACCTCGTGGGACTCCCTGGCAAGAGCGGCGTGGGAGGCGGAATAGCAGCCATCAACCCCGGCCATTATGCCGTAGCCGTCTGGAGTCCGCGTCTCAACGAGAAAGGCAACAGCGTGATGGGCATGAAGGCATTGGAACTGCTCACCACACAGAGTCACGAGTCTATCTTCTGATATCAGATATTTTTTTGCTTATGAAGCGCTACAAACTTACGATACAATATGTTGGCACTCGCTACCACGGTTGGCAGACCCAACAGGACAAGGGCGTTCACACGATTCAAGGCGCACTGACCGAGGCTGCCAGGAAGGTCAACCCGAAGTCACCTGTCACGGTCTACGGCTCTGGTCGCACCGACTCCGGTGTGCATGCCTTGGCACAGGTTGCCCACCTCGACTTCAACACCCATCTCTCGCCGTTGATGCTTCAGCGTGCCCTCAACGACAACCTCCCAGCCGACATCAACGTCACCGCTTGCGAGGTAGCTTCCAACAGTTTCCACGCACGCAAAGACGCCACGCTGAGGAGCTATGTCTACCTCGTGGCACGCCACCGAACTGCTTT
>CALEJM010000240.1 GCA_937898265.1 uncultured Porphyromonadaceae bacterium | reverse complement strand
TTTCTCATAATATCCTTGATATCAACTCCTACTCTCAAGAACTGATTTCTAAATCCAACGCGTTGGAGAAGAAACGCCTTGAGTTGGACAATAAAGATAAGTATTTCCGCTATCTCTCCGACTACCTCTCACACGGCACCGAAGACGAGAATGCCCTTGTGGCACCGTCCAGTCTTGGCGTGGCCGACCCGACCCTCTTGGCGCTCGTCGACCAATACAACACCGTTCAGACTAAACGTATGGACGTAGGTCCCAAAAACCCGAACTACGAGGTCTACACCAAACAGATGGCGCATATCCGTCAGTCGCTCCTTGAGGTGCTGAACAACGTCAAGCAGGTCTATCGCCTCGAACGCAACAGCTTCAACTCCGAGGTTTCAAAACTCAACCTTGAGATGAGTCAGTTGCCAGAGAAGCAACAACGCATGATTAACTACGAACGTCAGTATAAGATTAACGACTCCTACTACACCTTCCTGTTGCAGAAACGTTTCGAATCGCAGATTCGTAAGGTGTCGAACACAACCGACTACCGCATCCTTCAAGAGGCACGCATGCTGAGCGTGACCAACAGCGGCAACAAGTCGAAGGTCTATCTGATGTATCTCCTGATTGGTCTCTTGCTCCCTGCCGCCTTCGTCATCCTCAAAGAGTTTGTCTCCTTCACCGTCCGCACCTCTGCCGACGTGGAGCGCTTGTGCAAATTCCCAGTCTTGGGCGAGGTAATCCACCAACAGTCGGGCCGCAAGTCCATCGCCGCCATCCACTATCCGAACTCAGTCTTCCTGGAGTCGCTCCGTACGCTCCGCACACGTATCGAGTTTATCTTGAAACGTAAGGCGCCGATGATGATCTCTGTGACCTCAACTGAGTCGGGCGACGGCAAGACCTACTTCTCTGCCAACTTCGCAGCCACCTACGGCTTGATGAGTCACGACACCATTCTCGTCGACTTCGACCTCCGCAAACCATCACAACGCGGCTTGCTCGGATTCACCGACGTGGCGATTGGCTCCGTCGACTACATGATTGGCAACAACACCCTCGACGAGGTCATCCTCAAAAATACCGAATTCGGTTTCGACTTCCTCCCCGTAGGCACCGTGCCACCAGACCCAGCCGAGCTGATTCGTTCGAAGGTCTGCACCGATATGCTCGAGGAGTTGAAAAAACGCTACAGCTACGTCATCATCGACACCAGTCCGCTCGGCCTCGTGCCTGATGCCTACGCCTTGATGCCAATCTGCGACATCAACCTCCTCGTGGTTCGTAGCACCAAGACCAGCTTCTCTGGCTTCAAAGCCTTCACCAAACAGCTCCAAAAAGACAGCGTGCCTAACCTCCATGTGGTGGTCAACGACGTCAATCACCGTCAACTTTCCGGCTACGGTTATGGCTACGGTTATGGCTATGGTTACGGCTATTATTCCGGTTCGCATAACTATTATGTCGACGATGTGGTTGAAGAAAGTAGCCTGATGAAGCTCAGAAAGAAGTTTTTTCATAATCGTCGTGGCAAAAAGTAAAATTGTAAGACGCTGAAAATGCGTAGTCTAAAGTTGCAAAAGGGTAAATTTACACTTTGTTGTCCCAAAAATTTGGTGGGGGAAGAAAAAAGATGTACCTTTGCGCACTCAAAATGTGAAATGTAAAACGATTAAATGATATAAAGTCAAATGTCAAAGATTTGTCAGATAACAGGTAAAAAGGCGCTCGGTGGAAACAACGTTTCTCACTCAAAGCGTCATACAAAACGCACGTTTGATGTAAATCTGTTCTATAAAAAATTCTACTATGTAGAAGAGGATTGCTGGATCATGCTCCGCATTTCAGCAGCAGGTTTGCGCACCATCAACAAGAAAGGTCTTGACGCAGCAATAAAAGATGCTATCGCTAAAGGATACCTTAAAATCAACGATATCAAAGTTATTGCGTAAATAGGAGGAAAAGTATCATGTCTAAGAAACAAAAAGACGCACGCGTACAAGTGATTTTGGAATGCACTGAGCATAAGGAAAGCGGTATGCCAGGCACTTCACGCTACATCACAATGAAGAATCGCAAGAACACTCCAGGTCGTTTGGAGTTGAAAAAGTACAACCCTATCCTGAAAAGGGTTACTGTTCACAGAGAAATTAAATAATTAGCATAGACCATGGCAAAGAAAGTAGTTGCTACCTTGCAAAAAGGTGAAGGACGTGGCTTCTCAAAAGTTATCAAAATGGTGAAGTCACCTAAAACTGGCGCCTATGTTTTTCAGGAAGAAATGATTCAGAATGAAAAAGTAAAGGATTACTTTGCAAAATAAGTAGCCTTACTTAATAGGCATAAACGCTCCCTTGTATCTATTTTAGAACAGGGGAGCGTTTGCTATACCATACATCGAGAAAAATTCGTATCTTTGTCTCGCATTGATTACCAAAGATTATTCTAATGGGTTTATTTAACAAGTGGTTCTCTAAAGAGAAAAAAGAGGTCTTAGACCAAGGTCTGGAAAAGACCAAACGCAGTGTGTTTGAGAAGATTTCGCACGCCATCGTCGGCAAATCGAAAGTTGACGACGAAGTGCTCGACAGTCTCGAAGAAGCATTGGTAAGTTCCGATGTCGGCGTCGACACCACCGTGCGCATCATTGAACGTATCGAACAACGTGTTGAAAAAGACAAATACGTAGGCACTTCCGAGCTCTTCAAGATTCTGAAAGAGGAGATTGCAGCCCTTTTGGCGGAGTCGGAAACTAACGGTTTCGTAGCTTTTGGCGACGAACTCCCTGCCAACCCATACGTCATCCTCGTTGTTGGCGTCAACGGCGTGGGCAAGACAACCACCATTGGCAAACTCGCCTACCAGTTTAAAAAGGCAGGCAAGAAGGTCTACCTCGGCGCTGCCGACACCTTCCGTGCTGCCGCTG
>CALEJM010000239.1 GCA_937898265.1 uncultured Porphyromonadaceae bacterium | reverse complement strand
CTAACGTATGGGCAATCGCGCAGACCTTCACCTTCATCACTTTCACACGTCTGTTCTTCCGCTCAGGCTCTAACCTCGATCCAGCAACAGCCAATCAAGTGGCTTGGAGCACTGCAAAGAATATGGTCAATCAGATTGGTTCGAAGATGCAGATTCACTTGGCACCAGAGATTATGGCCGAATACTATAAGGTGTTTCTGGTGTTCCTCGTTGGCATGATTATCCACTGGTTGCCTGACCGTTGGAAACGTCGCTATCGCCTCCTCTTTGCCCAACTTCCTTTGCCTGTCATGGCGCTCTGCGTGGTGTTGGTAGTCTTTGTGGTTTATCAGTTCGTCACAGCCGACCTCCAAGCGTTCATCTACTTCCAGTTCTAAGATAGCAATGAGAAGGCTTTCTACGGTTTTTGTGCTTGTGCTGCTCCCCTTCTTTCTCTCAGCTCAGATGAAATACTCTGGATTCGACGGCGGCATGATGCTTCACACGGGTTATGTGCAAGGAAAGCAGATTACTACAACCGACCAATCAGGACAACCTCTCCAAACCATCACTCCCAAAGGAGCTCCGTTTGGTATTGGCGGCATGGCAAAGGTGCATCTTGGAAAACATTTAAGGATTGGCGCAGAAGGCTATGTCTCAAACCTTAAATATGGTGTAAAAGGAACATTCTCCGCACTTGGATGGGGAGGATTACTGGCCGACTGCATGTGGGAACGTGGCAAATTCACCCCCTTCATCGGTGGCACGATTGGCGGTGGAGGCTATAAGAATATGATTCTTGAAAATAACTATGGCGATGATTATGTCGTGGAAGATCATGTCTCCTTTCGACACTATGGACTGATGCTCATCACCCCCTTTGTGGGATTTGAATACGCCTTGACCAACAAGGTGCATCTGTCTCTAAAGTTGGACTATATCATCCCCGTTGCGGGACGACAAGAAGATTTTGTCACTGGTCCGAGAATCTACTTCGGATTTATGTTCCATCGCAGCAAAACACAGGAGGAATAATACATATTATATATATACAGCAAAAGGCGCGTAACGAAAAACCGTTACACGCCTTTTTTGCTTTTATCAGAGAACGCGATAGGATGCGTTGGGAAAAGGTATCAGCGTATTCAAATCTACATCCGTCCACAACCAAAGTTGCCCTTGATAACCGATTTCCAACGGTTCAAACGGATATTCTTGAAGCGATTTCATAGAAGAGACATCTGCAAACGAAGGTATGGCCGGCGTTATCAAACCACAGAAAAACTCCACGAAAGGACGCTCCACCGTTGCCGAAACCAAAGGGGTGAACCCAACGACACGCTGCTCGCTGTCAAGTACGATGGCGTGGTTGACCAGCGTCTCTCCTGAGCGGAGAAGAATCTTGTTGGCAGCAACGATGCGCATGGTTAGTTGTCGGTGTGCTTAGTCTGTGTGCCTGGTTTGCGAATCTCACCTCTCTGAGGCAGTCGGACACGATCATCTTCCTTAGCGCCTGGTGTGACATTGATAGCGCGACTGTCAAAGCCCATTGAAAATGGGTTGCGACCAACAGTAGCAGAGACACTCATGCGGCGATGGGCGGTGATGGCGATAGAGTCCAAGATCTCCAAAACCTCCTCCGAAAGAGGATGACGACGAGCATCGTAATAGCGCATCAGGGTAGCCGAGTCGATACGAAGTGATGCCACTTGGTCGCGACCATCAAAGAAAGAGCCACGGATACGCACTGGTGTGAGGGTGTCTGTACATTGGGCAGTGATGGTCAAGCGACGACGTTTGCCGTTGGCACAGATTGGATGCGAGACAGAGTCGCAAGTGCCGTTGGCATAGTCAACACAGAAACGGATGCGTGTGTTAGGCAGCGTGTCGAAACGGACGGTATCAAGAGCCAATGGCGTAAGGTAGAAACGCCAGACATAACGGTCGCCTTCGGCAAGAAGTCGAGCATCGTTCACCTCAAACGAGACGTCGGAAGCGTCGGGAACGGCGTTGAAGTTCTTGTGAATCTCAAAACCGTAGATATTAACTTTGGAGAGCGTGTCTAACTTCAGGAGATGCGACATCTCGTCGTGAAACTTATAGGCTTTGACGTCGTTGACAAGGGTGGTAAACCTCACGTCAAGACTGTCGTAGATTGGGGAGAACTTGTCAGGATGAGCGGAGTACCAAACGAGCGACTTCTCAAATTTCTGACGTGTGACACCATGTTTTTCAAAGATAGCATCGTAGCTGGCACGTTGGTCTTCGCGACGCATATTGGGATAGACAGCAGAAATCATGCCCTCTGTCATGTGGATATCATAGAGCACTTCTTCCATCTCCGAAGGATTCATCACCCCCCACGGACGCCACGACTGACATGCCACAAAAAGCAGCATGACCACCAACGTAACGAC
>CALEJM010000238.1 GCA_937898265.1 uncultured Porphyromonadaceae bacterium | reverse complement strand
CTCAGGTGACCCTATCGGTATGAGCGGCGAACTCGGTGCTCCAACCGTACCAGTAGACTACTTCTATCCAAACTCATTCGGTCTCTACAACATGGCCGGCAACGTTAACGAATGGGTACTCGACGTATATCGTGCTACTTCAAACCGTCTCGTTAACGAAATCAACCCATACCGCGGTAACCTCTACGAAAGCGACTCTGCTTACGCTGAGACATTGCTCGAGCGTCTCCCATACATGGAACAAGAAGTTCGCGACAGCATGCGCAACGTTCTTATCAACGAGAAGAAATTCAAACTCTCAGGCAAAGACGTTCGTAACTTCATGGACGGTGACCTCCAATCATCAGTCGCTGACTCAATCCTCGTAGTTGAATACGCAACTCCAATCGAACAAGCCAACATGATCTCTGACGAGGCTCGTGTCTACAAAGGCGGTTCATGGAAAGACCGCGCTATCTGGATGAACCCAGCTAAGCGTCGTTGGTTGAACCAAAACAAAGCAACTAACGATATCGGTTTCCGTTGTGTAATGAGCGCAGTGGGCGGTGTTGCAAAAGCAAAATAAGTAATAGCTTAGCAAACATTCACTTCAGAATACAACAAGAGAGGCGCTCATAATTTTATGGCGCCTCTTTTTAATATACTAAGGATTAACTATTTCATTAGTCGAACTATCACAATGAAACAAATCAAAAGAACAATCATAGTTGAAGCACTGAAACGCACAGATATCGGTGCTGAAATCAACATCAAAGGTTGGGTTCGTACAAAACGCGGCAACAAGAACGTCAACTTCATTGCCCTCAACGACGGTTCTACCATCAAGAATATGCAGGTGGTTGTTGACCTCGCCAAAATCGACGAACAACTCCTCAAAGCCGTAACCACAGGTGCATGTCTTAGCGTCAACGGCATCCTCGCCGAGTCACTCGGTCAGGGTCAAACCACAGAACTTCAAGCAACAGAAATCGAAGTTCTTGGCAAAGCCGACGAGACCTACCCATTGCAGAAGAAAGGTCACAGCTTGGAGAAACTCCGTGAGATTGCACACCTCCGTCCACGCACCAACACCTTTGGCGCAGTGTTCCGCATTCGTCACAACATGGCCATCGCCATCCACACCTTCTTCCACAAGAAAGGCTTCTACTATTTCCACACTCCTCTTATCACAGGCAGTGACTGCGAAGGCGCAGGTCAGATGTTCCAGGTAACCACCATGGACCTCAACAACCTCAAACGCAACGAAGAGGGCAAGTTGGATTTCTCTGAAGATTTCTTCGGCAAACCAACCAGTCTGACCGTATCCGGTCAACTTGAAGGTGAATTGGCAGCCACCTCTCTCGGTGCCATCTACACCTTTGGTCCAACCTTCCGCGCTGAGAACTCCAACACTCCACGCCACTTGGCTGAGTTCTGGATGATCGAGCCAGAGGTTGCGTTCAACGACATTACCGACAACATGGACCTCGCAGAAGAATTCATCAAATTCTGCGTGCAATGGGCTCTCGACAACTGCGCCGACGACCTCCAGTTCCTCAACGACATGTTCGACAAGGAACTCATCGCTCGTCTCCAAGGCGTGTTGAAAGACTCTTTCGTTCGCTTGGCTTACACCGACGGCGTGAAGATTTTGGAAGAGGCTGTAAAGAATGGTCACAAATTCGAATTCCCTGTATATTGGGGCGTAGACTTGGCTTCTGAGCACGAGCGCTATTTGGTTGAAGAACACTTCAAACGTCCAGTCATCCTCACCGACTACCCAAAAGAAATCAAGGCTTTCTATATGAAGCAGAACGAGGACGGCAAGACCGTTCGCGCAATGGACGTTTTGTTCCCAAAAATCGGCGAAATCATCGGTGGCTCAGAGCGTGAAGCTGATTATGATAAACTCTTGAACCGCATCCAAGAACTCAACATCCCAATGAAGGATATGTGGTGGTATCTTGACACCCGTCGCTACGGCTCATGCCCTCACGCCGGCTTCGGCCTCGGCTTCGAGCGCCTGCTCCTCTTTGTCACGGGTATGCAGAACATCCGCGACGTCATCCCCTTCCCCCGTACCCCGAACAACGCTGCGTTCTAACGATAGCAAACACTATATATAAGAATGGCCCATGTCTGAAGCATGGGCCATTCTTATATATACAAGCCTCCAATTTATAAACCCAGATAATCCCCAAAACTGCTCCTATACCTTATTATATATATACGCGCGAGAACATGTGCATAGAACGCTCCATAAATGAAGGCAAAAACGGACTCGATTTGCCCATTTTTGAACTGTTTCTTGGCGTTTAGTTTTATGATGAAAAATGGCTGTTTATGCACACTTTTTGGTGCTCTGTGCGTATTTTTTGAATTATTAATAGTATTTAACATTTTAGGATGCGGTTTTTTGTCGTCTTGAGCAGCGTACAATCTGGCCAAAAGGTGCCGTAATGGCTGCCTTTTTTCTCCTCCTTTTCCTTTTTGCCCCCTGACCAATAATGTTGCTCACTGAGTGCTACGATATATTTTTTTAATACATATGAGTTTTCATTTTTTTGCAACAACAAAAATGGAATTTAAAATTACAATTTATCTTCGATTATTATGAAAATACAATCATTTGCATAAAACATTTTGAGTTTACATAAAAATGTGTTATCATATATTATAAATATAAGTTCTATGGCAAGTTATGGCATTTTTCCGTTTTTAAGTCCATATTGTATTTCAAAAGCAAGTTCAGATATATTGTTGAATTTATTTTCTATTGAAAGTAAAATTTCCCTAGAGGTATTAGCAAACATGTTGTGAACGTTGTCGAAACTTTGAAAAGAAAATCCTGACATATCAATAGAAGTTAGGCTATA
>CALEJM010000237.1 GCA_937898265.1 uncultured Porphyromonadaceae bacterium | reverse complement strand
CCGCTGTAAAACAGGCCGTTGAGGTAAGCAAACTCTTGCCTGACACCGAGATATTCCTCTTCTACATGGATCTCCGCATGTGGGGACAAGGTTTTGAAGAACTCTACCGCACTTCGCAAGAAGAACACAACGTCCACTTTGTGCGCGGACGAATCTCAGAAGCTGCCGCCACCTACGACGGACGCATCCAGATTAAGGCAGAAGACACACTGATTGGTCAACCACTCAAGATGAACACCGACTACCTCGTTCTGATGGTAGGCATGGAGCCTTCTTGCGGCACCAGACAAATTTCGTCACAATGCCAGATAGCAGACCCCTACGGTTTCGCAGCCAGCCAGGCCCCACACCTCGCTGACAACCTCACCAGTCAAGCAGGATTGTTCCTTGCTGGCAGTTGTAAGCGTCCATTCACCCTTTCCGACACAGTCAGCGATGCCTACGCCGCCGCTGCCGCTGTCAACACCTATTTAAACAAATAAAGAAGACGACATCTTCATCACGCAACAATGAAATCCTTCGGATTCAAGATAGCAACCACACACACTATCGTAGTCAGCGACCGACCGCTTGACGCCGACTCCCCCATCAAGGGACAGGTGCCTACGTTTCGCCGTTGCATGAACTGTGGTGGATGCACAGCAACTTGTTCTGCAGCGCAGTTCACGTTGTTCAACATACGCAAGATGCACAACCTATACCGTTGGCACGAGACCGAGCTTCCTGAGAAGGAGTTGGAAAAATGTATGCTTTGCGGCAAATGTACGCTCGTATGTCCACGCGATGTGAATCTCCGCTCGCTGATTATCTATATGCGCCGAAATATGGGTGCAAAACGCCTTGGGGAGGAGGCTGAATTATGACCTCACAATTCCACCCGTTCGTCCTGCCGTTCACACTCGGTGCCCTCATACTCTTTGGCATTATCTTCTATAAGTTCGGACACTGGATTAAGACCCTCGACCGTAAGCAATGGCGCACCGCTCGCCACACGTTTATGACTGCCGACATCTTCCCAGCCCTATGGACGATGTTCAAAGATATCTTCAAGGAGGCATTGCTCCACGTGAAGGTAAGTAAGCACAACCGCCGACTCGGCTATATGCACCGCAGCATCGCCCTTGGATGGTTCTTGCTTATCACCGTTGGACTGATAGAGACGCTGCTTCACTTCGGATTCCGTGGTCACGCACCTTGGACCGGCGTATTCTACCGTTTCTTTGTCTACGGCAACAACAATCTCATGCATCAGGTCTTTGCCAACATCATGGATATCCTGTTGCTATATGTCTTGTCGGGCATTGTGATGGCTTACATCAAATCGCATCGTCCTAAAGCCGTAGGCATGCGCAAGACCACCTCTCTCCGTTGGTCCGACCGTCTGCTTCGCTATGCTCTGTGGAGCATCTTCCCACTCCGACTGCTTTCCGAATCCACCACCGCAACACTGCATAACAACGGCGGCATCATCTCCCAAAGTCTCGGCAACCTCATTCCACTTCAGGTAGCCGAAGTTCTTGAAGTACCTCTTTGGAGTCTCTACTCTACCGCCCTAGGTGTCTTCTTTGTGTTCCTGCCGTTCTCCCGTTTCATGCATATCTTCACCGAGCCACTGCTGATTTTCCTCAAGAGCTTTGGTGTGAAAGAGGGTAAGCAACCAACGGGATTCACCAAGACGGAACTCTCCGCCTGCTCTCGTTGCGGCATCTGTATTGATGGTTGTCCACTCAACAACGACCTCAACATCAACAATGTTCAAGCCGTATATCTGCTCCGTGGTCTGCGTCATGGTCTGGCCTACCGCTATGCTGCCAACAACTGTCTGCTGTGCGGACGCTGCGTTGAGACTTGCCCTGTAGGCATCGACATCAACGCTATCCGTCTGCAAGCGCGCGACAAAGGAGCTATCGACAAACACAACACCTATTCCTATATCAAGGAGAAACCGTTCAATGCCATCGGTCGCGTTGCTTTCTTCGGCGGTTGCATGTCGCACCTGACACCAACCATCACCGAATCGATGAAACAGATTTTCAAGGCTGTTGGACAAGACTACTGGATTATGGACGAGGAGCGTAGCATCTGCTGCGGTCGTCCGTTGGAACAGCAAGGCTTCAGCAACCAAGCTGCCGAACTGCGCCGCAAGAATACGGCAATGATTGTTGAATCGCACGCCACGATGCTCATCACCTCCTGCCCTATCTGCTATCGCTCGTTTACACAAGAGTATCACCTCCCAATCAAGGTGATGCACCATACCGAATATCTCGCTATGCTTGTAAAGCAAGGACTCCTCTCGCCAGAACATAGTGGACTGAAGGTAGCTTATCACGATCCTTGCGAACTGGGTCGCGGATGCGGAATCTACGACGAGCCACGCACCGCCCTCAGCGCCGTTGCCAACCTTGCCAAGGTAGAACGTGAGCGCGAAGACAGTCTTTGCTGCGGCTGCAACCTCGGTAACACCAGACTGCAAAGTTCACAACAACAAGTGATTCGCGATGCAGCACTTCGCAACCTCACCGCCGACAGTCCCGACCTCATCGCTACAGCTTGTCCGATGTGCAAGAAAGCATTCCAACATTCTACCTCACAACGTGTGATGGATATTGCTGAGCTGATGGCCCAGCAACTAAAGACCCAAGAATCATGAAACTCGACCTCAAACGCCCTATCGTATTCTTTGATGTTGAAACCACAGGTCTAAACATCACCACCGACCGCATCGTAGAAATCTCCTATCTCAAGGTGTTCCCCAACCAAAACCGCGAGAGCAAAACCTTACGCATCAACCCTGAGATACCGATTCCTGCCGACTCAACAGCAGTACACCATATCACCGATGACGATGTCAAAGATTGTCCCACTTTCCGTCAGGTGGCACACGATCTCGCCATGGTGTTCCAAGGAAGCGACATCGCTGGCTACAACTCCAACCGCTTCGATATTCCTTTGCTGGCAGAGGAGTTTGAGCGCTCAGGCGTAGAGGTAGATTTGAAACGCTGCCGTCCTATTGATGTGCAGACAATCTTTCATAAGATGGAGCAACGCACCCTCTCCGCAGCCTACCGCTTCTATTGTGGCAAGGAGTTGGAAGGTGCACACAGCGCCAACGCCGACACAGAAGCCACCTACGATGTGCTCTGCGCTCAGTTGGAGCGTTATGGCGACGCATTGCCTCATGATGTAGAGAAACTGTCTCAGTTCACCTCGTTCACCCGCAACGTTGACTTCGCCGGATTTATCATTCTCAACGAGCACGACGTTCCTTGCTTCAGCTTCGGCAAATACAAGGGTCGCCCTGTAGCCGACGTCTTCCGCGAAGTGCCTGGCTACCTTGGTTGGATTCTCAATGCCGACTTCCCGCTCTACACCAAACGCAAACTCCAAGAGATACGTCTGACCAGCGGGTTAAACAAGAAATAATCCACTCCCCTATAACACAAAAAGAAGAGACATCGGAGTTTCCGATGTCTCTTTCTTATTATATCTCTTGAAAGAAGATTAGCGTGTATAAACTTCGTGATTGACGGTTGCGTGACCCATAATCTCTTTTGAAGTCTCGATAACAAGATTGTTTTGGTTAATCTTGAGGATGGTCCAGTTGATACCACCAAGGTTAAGTGAGTTGCCGCTGATTGAATAGCTCATTGTTACAGGAACAGAAGAACCGTTAGATACCTCTACTCTCTCAACAGTGCCGTCAGATTTGAAATTCAAAGTCTTTGAGTCAATCTTTTTCTCGTTGTAATCCATACGATTTCCAGAGAATTCCTCGTAGCTGGCAGCTTTATCAAGATTCCACAAACCAACTATCAAAGTTGGAGCGTTGCCTATTTCGTTTGGTTCGTTAGGAGTATTGCAAGCACTAAAGCAGAGTGCAATCAACATGCTCACACAGAGCATTGCCATAGATTTTGTTTTCATAGAAAAACAATGTTTAGATTTCTTTCTTGGGTTTATTTACTTGTCAAAAATAAGACACTGCAAAGGTACAAAAATAACAGAGAAAAAAACTCCTATCACGCAAAAAAAACGTAGTAGGAGTTTCATATCTCTCATTTAGAGGTCTCTTTATTTCAAACGGTCGAGATGACAGAACATCAGCGAGCCATCTTCGCGACGCAGATGCATACCGTTTCCCTCGCAGTAGCGCCACATCTTGCAGTCGCCACACTGACCAGTCTTCATCCACGAACGGTCGCGGTAAGGCTGGAAGCGATTCTCCCAGACGTCCCAAAAATCGTCCTTATAGATATTGCCCTGATAGTATTTGCCGCGAACAGACGTACAGGCAGAGATGCTGCCGTCGATGAGGATAGAGGCGATGCTCACACCAGCCTCGCAGCGATAGAGGTGGTTGCGAACGCGACCCTCGTAATTGCCCAAGAAGCCCTCACAGCTGTAGGCAGCCTCGATGATGCCCTCCTCGCGGGTGGCGACGATGAAGTCAAGCATCTGTTTGTACTCCTCGTTGCTAAGCATCAACTCTGGCTCGTTGGCAGCACGACCCATAGGGACGATGCTGAACAAGCGCCAATGTTTTACGCCAAGGCTGATGAGCAGCTGTTTGATCTGGTCGAGCTGCTTGATGGTGCGTTTGTTGACACAAGTAACTACGTCCCAAGCCAGACGGCCGTCGGCAGCGATATTGCGGATGGCTTCGGTAGCACGCTGGAAACTGTGCTGGTGTCCGCGCATCCAGTTATGGTCCTCTTCCAATCCGTCGAGACTCACTGTCACGCTATGCAGTCCTGCACGCATCAAAGCAGCCAACTTCTCTTTAGTCAATGCCAGTCCGTTAGTCACCATACCCCATGGATAGCCACGACGCATCAGTTCGGCGCCACAACGTTCAAGGTCTGGGCGCATCAACGGTTCTCCACCAGAGATGATGATAAAGGTGTGATGAGGATCAACATGAGGTGTGATGCTCTTGTCAATCACATTCAGGAAATCCTCCAACGGCATATCGGGAGTCTCGCTGACGCTTTTGCAGTCGCTGCCACAGTGGCGACAACGCACGTTACACTTCAGCGTACACTCCCAGAAGAGTTGCTGCAGAGGGTGCAGTATCTTGTTGTTCTTATGATAGCGTCGTGTCACCTCAAGGGCCAGACGGCGCTTCAGTCCGAGTTTCGTTACATCTTTGTTCATCGCGATTCTTTTTTAAGGGTCAGGAGATTTTTTCTCCTTTACAAAAAGGGAAATCTATGCCTGCTCGTCTTCACCATTGTCTTCGGGTTCAGAAGCTGTAGGCTTTTCTCGAAGCACAAAAGTGATTTTCCGTGTTGAATAGAATTGCTGATCGTCCAGATCTAAAGTCTTGACATCAGTCTCGTAGCTACCGTTGGTTTCGCCGTCCACATCGGTGGCAATCACCAGATGCTTCTCCTTTCCAATCGGCTCCTGATAACAATAAATATCCAGAGCAAAGGAGCCGTCTTGTTTAGATTTTATTTTATCAACTACGATGGTATCGGAATCCTCCGTACCTTTGACTTGGGCATAAGAGACTTCGATGTCCTTGATGGGGTCTCCGTTCTCATCCACCACGAAGCCAGATATATTCAATATATTATAAGGCTCTGGCGGACAGCCATAAGCAGGCCAATTTGAATGATCACATCCTGCAAAGCCCAAAGCACCTGCCAAGAAGACAAGTAGACGGTTAAACTGTTTTAGAAAGGTATTTCTCATAACGAGTCTTTTTTGCGTTATTCTTCTTCGGGTTCTTCGGGCTCTGTTGGCTCAGCAGCATGAAGTTTGAAGTTCACCACACCAGTATATTTACCTTCATACCAACCTTTACCGCCCACATACTCTGCCTTCACTTTGACAGTATCTGAGGCGTACAATCCGTTCTGGTCGCCGTCAATATCAACTGCCACTACAGAAATTTCACTAAGAGGGAAACCTGAGGTCTTGATAGCATACTCACCATCTGCATTAGTCGTGTCGGAAGCATTTTCCCAACTATCTAACAACTTAACTTCAATGCCTTCGATGGCTTTATCCGATTCGTTAACAACACGGCCCGAGAGATCGAAGCCAGCACTTGGGCAGCCATAAGCACCGCAGCCCATCAGGCTACTGAAGCCCAACACACCAAGCACAAAAGCCATCAGGCTGTTGAGTTGTTTAATCACCTTGTTTTTCATCGTCCGTTTTTTTAAGTGTTATTCTTCTGTTGGTTTGGGAGCTTGGAGTTTGAAGTCAACAACCAATGTATTTATACCATCTTTCATGACAGCATCTCTCAGTTTGACTTTCACAGTATCTGATGCATACAAACCGTTTGTTTCGCCGTCAACATCATTGGCTATGACAGCTATCTCATATCCGTCGTCATAGATAGATCTCTCCATGCCATAATTACCCTCGGCATCGGTAGTGGCCGGAGCTTGGGGTAAATAGCTATCCTGGTCTAAGCTTACTTCAATGCCTTCTATCGGCTCGTCTGCTTCATTGACCACGCGGCCTTCAATATCATATCTAACAGGCGGACATCCGTACATCGGAGCTGGATACGGATCTTTGTCGCATCCTGTAAGACCAAGAGCTGCTGCCAATATGGCCAAAATGCTATTGAGCAGCAAAACAAGTTTTTCTTTCATATATAGTTATTCTTCTGTTGGTTCTTCGGGTTCTGTTGGCTCTGCAGCATGGAGTTTGAAGTTCACCACGCCTATGTGCTTGCCATCGTACCAACGTCCGTCGCCACCGGTATACTCTGCCTTCACTTTGACAGTATCTGAGGCGTACAATCCGTTCTGGTCGCCGTCAATATCAACTGCCACTACAGAAATTTCACTAAGAGGGAAACCTGAGGTCTTGATAGCATACTCACCATCTGCATTAGTCGTGTCGGAAGCATTTTCCCAACTATCTAACAACTTAACTTCAATGCCCTCAATAGCTTCATCTGATTCGTTAACAACACGGCCCGAGAGATCAAAGTCAGCATTTGGGCAGCCATATTCTGCAACAATGCCCCAGCCATGACCACAACCGGTAAGTCCTAATGCGCCAGCAATAAAGACGAGCAAACTATTGAAGAATTTGAGAATGTTCTGCTTCATAATTATTTCGTTTAGAGTTATTTTTTCTTGAGTTTGAAATCAACTGTTGACTTGACCGTTCCACGATCCCAGTCGTCCGACGAGTATTTAGGGCGAATGGCAACCGTGTCCGACTGATAGGCACCGTTATTTTCGCCGTCGATGTCGGAAGCAATAACACGCAGAGAATCGGAAGGGAACGCCCTATCGCGCACAACATAAAGTCCTTCCGCATCAGAGGCAACAGGCTCAGCTACAGGAATCCAGTTGTCGTCTCCCGCCAAAGCCTCAACGCGCACTTCAATGCCTTCAATAGCCTCTTCTGCTTCATCAGTCACACGACCTGAGATATCGAACATGGCCACAGGACATCCGTATTTCACAACCATCTCGTCGCTAAATTCCGACGGACGGATAAATTGCTCACGGCAACCACTAAATCCTAAAATGCCAACGATAAAGGCAAGTAGGTTGTTGATAAGTAAGAGTATTGACTTCATTATTCTTCTTCTGCAGGGTGAAACTCAGTTGGGAACACACCATAGAGGGCGCGAATCGCACCTGGATTAGGACGACGAGGCACACGTCGAATCGTATCTTTTGGTTGCGTCGTGGTGGTGTCTCTCATCACAGTATCAAAAGGTACGGGACGCACACCGTACATACAGCGTACAGTCCTTACGTCTTCTATTTCAACTGGTTCCAACTCTTGAACAATCTGCTGGTGTTTCTGTCTAGCTTTACAACTGCACACACCCAAAGCCACGATAATCAAGGCGAGCAAACGGTTCATGAGTGTCAGTGTCTTTTTCTTCATCGATTGAGTCTGTTTATTTATAGAAACAAATTAGAGGTAATTTGTTGCAAAGATACGCAACTTTTTTTACTCAAATTCAAAAGTTTCTGGAATAAAACCATTTTCATCAAAAACAGCGTAGGTAAACTCGTCAAAGAAATCACCTAAGATGCAGAGGCGACTGCGGGTTGCCAACTGCAGATAGAGGTAGAGATGGCGATGTCCGAAGACGAAATAGTCTATGGGGTGCGACTCAGAGTAGCGTTTGGCAAACTGCACAAGATGTTCGTTTTCTTCGCCACGGAAATCGGACACATGGCCTGTTTCGTGCTTCTTCCTACTGGAGGCACTCCATTTCAAACCAACCCATTGTCCCCAAGCACAGGGCAGTGTTTTCACTATCCACTGCAGCACAGGGTTATGGAAACACCAACGGGCAAATCGGAAGGCACGACTGTCGTCACCCAATCCATCGCCGTGAGCAAGGTAGAAGCGTTGTCCGTTCAACACCACCTCCAGCGGTTCGCGATGCACGATAACGCCCACCTCTTTCTCCAGATAGCCAAAGGTCCACCAATCGTGGTTGCCTGGAAAGAAATGGATTTTGATGCCGTTGTCCACCATACGCGCCATCGTTCCCAACAGACGGGTGAAACCCTTGGGCACAACGTAGCGATACTCAAACCAAAAATCGAAGATATCGCCGAGGAGGAACACCTCGTCGGCATCTTTCGACACCATATCCAACCAACGAACAACCTTCTGTTCGTGGGCCTTCTGGTCCTCTTTCAACATACTGCCCAGGTGGGCATCGGCCATGAAGTAGTATTTTTTTGCTGTCTCTGACATCGTTGAGTTTTTATGCTATAGTAATACCTTTAAAGAGCAACGATGGAATCTGCACACTGCTGTTAACGTCGGCATCGTTACCCACCAAGGCAAGGTGATTCCAGAACTCCAACATATTGCCTGTCAGGTTTTGACCCACCAACGGAGAGGCAATCTTGCCATCTTTTACGGTAAAGCCCATGATGCCGAACGAGAAATCGCCTGTCACCGGGTTGCAGTTGCCGCCAATGAAGTCGGTGATGTAGAGGCCGTCTCCCTTGATGGTTTTCAGCAACTGCTTGAGGGAGTGGCGTCCAGCTGGCATCACCAACACCGAGGGTTCGTCGCACGTTGGTTTCATGCGCAATTTGTTGGCATGAAAGGTGGTGAGGAAATAAGTGCGGAGCACACCGTCGTGGAAGAAATAGCGACGACGGGTGGCCAAGCCTTCGGAGTCGTAAAGTCGGGCTCCTAAGGTATGTTTCGTATGAGGGAGGTCAATCAGATTGAGGAGTTTCGAACCGATTTGCTTACCTTTTTTCTTGAGAAGGAACGAGTTGCGCTGTTGAAGTGCAGATCCGGAGGCGGCGTCAAGGAACGGCTCCAACAACGAGAAGACGCAGCGGGTATCCACCACCACCTTCATCTTGCCTTGTGTTGAGACACGAGGGGCAACCTGGCTATGGGCTTTTTCCCAAGCATTGACTGCCAGCTGCTCAGAACCCTGTTTCAACTCGTCGAAGGTGATGCGGGTGCAGTAGTCGTAACCGTCTGGGCGGTCGTCGACCAATCCTTTCAGTGTCACCATCGCTGTGATGGAGTATTGCGTCGAGGAGCTGTAGAGGGCGAGTTCATGGGAGGTGAGATAAAGGTCCTGCATCACGCTGTCGCTGTAGACACAGCGGTGCATCAGACACTCCTTGCTGCCCAAAGCACCGACAACAGATTGCGCAAGCGCCAGCTTCTCTTCCACTGTGTGGTTGAAAAACTGAGCATCAAATTGGTCGAGTTTCTCGGAGTCGTTGAGGCGATAGCAGCGCTCCAACTCAGGAAGCATGCGTGCCTCGTCGGGTGCCAACAGTCGGGCAGTTTCTATGCTCTGCAGCACCAACTGCTCCAATTCTTTTTCGTCAAGACGATTGGTGGAGATGGCATTAGACCTTCCGTCAGGAAGATAAAGACGGATAAGCAGACCATTGGAGCAACTCTGCTTCAAGGTGTCTACTTCGCCATTTTGGATGTCTATCTTTGTGCCCTCAAAAGTGCCGAGCGTCATCTTACAACCGCTGCAACCGTGGTCGAGAGCGATCTGCATCACGCTGCGCAAGAGGGGTTCGTAGTTTTGTATAGGTGTCATGGTCTTATCGTTTTTGTTATCCAACCATCAGTTTTTTCACAGATACAGACGGCATACCGCAGCAGACTGGTACGCTCTGCCCTGCCTTGCCACACATCCACGTTGAGTTGGATATCTCGAGGTCGTTCGCCACAGCAGTGATATCGGCAAGAGCTTGTGGACCATTGCCAATGACGTTGATATCTTTCACTGGCTGAGTCAGTTTACCGTTCTCAATGAGGTAACCGAAACGGGCATAGAAGGTGAAGTCGCCGACGCCGCTGCTGACTTGTCCGTTGGAGAAGGTGGTCAGGAAGATACCTTGTTTCACGTCTTTGATGAGTTCCTCCTGGGTAGCAGAGCCCGACAACATATAGGTGGAGCGCATACGAGGAACTGGTGGTTGGCGGAAGTGTTCGCGTCGACCGTTGCCCGTAGGCTCTACGCCATAGTGTGCAGCCGAGATTCTGTCGTGGAGATAGCTGGAGAGAACGCCGTGGTCAACGATGACGGTTTCTTTGCCCACCACACCTTCGTCATCGACGTTGACGGCACCACGGTTGTGGGTCTGCACGCCAGAGTCGAGAATGGTGATATCTTCAGAACAGATGCGCTGTCCCAATTTGTCGGAGAAGATGGAGGTGTTCTTGCGGTTGAAGTCGGCTTCGAAGGCGTGACCAATAGCTTCGTGAAGCAGGATTCCCGAGCTGCCGGCTCCCATCACGACGGTCATCTCGCCACCCTTTGGCTGCACGGCGCCGAAGAGTCGCGCGGTGTTGTCAAGGGCTTCCGAGGTCACTTTTTTGACCATTTCATCGGAAAAAAGTTCGATGCCCATGCGGTGCGAGACGGCAGAGCCGCCAGACTCACGACGCCCCTCATGCTCCATCACACAATGAACGGTGAAGGTGACCATCGGACGGAAATCGTAGGTCAGCACGCCGAGCGAGTTGGCTATGAGGACATGGGAGTAGTTATAAGCCAGACTGGCGCTGAGTTTCACGACGCGACTGTCTTGCTGACGTGCCCACTCCGACGAGAGTTCCAACAATTCGCGGAAGCGACTCACCTCCGCCTCTTCGAAAGGGGTGACGATAGGATAGTGGTTTTGGTAGTCGAGCACTTTCAGAGGTGCTGCCTGACTCAGTTGGGAATTATTGGCAATCTGCGAAGCCGCCTCAGCAGCGTGGAGAAGATTGTCGAGCGTCACCTCCTCGCAATAGGCATAGCCAGTATGTTCGTTGGCAACGCAGCGAACGCCGACGCCGTAGTCTACATTCTGTGCACAGTTCGACACTTCGTTGTCGCGCACGGTCATTGCAAACGAGACGGTGTGCTGAAAAAACAAATCGGCATAATCGCCGCCACGCGCTAAGGTTTTGTCAAGCGTCTGACGGAGCATCGATTCGTTGACATGGAAGTGTTCCAATGCCCAATGGATATTTTCGTATTGTTGTGTCATCTTATGAGTTCTGTTGCGCAAAAAAGGCGCTACTTTTCCGAGTGCGAAGATACTCATTATTTTACAAACCACCAATAAGGAGACCGATTATCTCGCACAATTATATAATAAAAGAGAAAAAGACCCCACCAAACGGCAGGGTCAAAGGAGTGAAGTATAAGGGTTTGAAGATTGCTATCTGGTGTATTGGCGGTATTTGGTGAGACTGACGCGGTAGGCAATGCGGTAGTCGTTGCGTTGGTCAACAGCTTGACGATAAAGCACCTGCGACTCGAGCAACTCGGAGATGCTGATGAGTCCAGCTTGATAGTTGTGGTAGCAGACGGTCATATTATCGCGGGCAGTGTTGACGGCTTGCTCTGCCAAAAGTGTCTGATGATAGGCTTCTTGGAGTTCGTTCCATGCTTGGGTGGTTTGCAACTGCATCTTTTCCGAGAGGTCGCGATGGTTGTTGAGAGCTACCTCTTGACGCAAGCGCTGCTCCTTGAGTTTGTGAGAGGTCTCACCCCAACCGCTGATTGGGATGGAGAGCGTGGCAAATACTGCACCGTTGAAACTATTCTTTTCCAAGAGGTTGGCATAGCCGTACATACCGCCCACCAACACATGAGGAAGCGATTCTCCGATAGTCATCTTACGTTTCAAACGCTCCGCCTCGTCGTTGATGTCAAGCAGCCGCGATTCTACGCGGTTGTTGACCGCTTGGTCGGCTTCGCGATAGAGCGAGATGAGTTCGTCGGCCGAAGAGCTGAGAGTGTCTGCCAACTGTATGTTCTCGTTGTAATCAACGCCGATGCTTTGACACAACGCCATGGTAGCCAGACGTATGCCATTGTTGACTTTCAAGAGGTTCTGCGAGAGTTCGTTTTGCTTCAATGTGACTTTCAAGAGGTCGTTGCGGGTGACCAAGCCAGCCAGGCAGGCACCGGTCACGTCACGGTAGAGGGTGTCAAGCAATCCTTGAACCTCAACGATGGTTTTCTTTTTCTCACGCAGCGAGACTACCAGCCAGTAACTCTGTTCGGTCTGCAAGGCTACTTCGTCTTCGGCAAGCAGGCTCTTCTGTTCGGCAGCTTCCACGCCGAGTTTGGCAAGGCGGTTGCCGTTGACAATCTGACCACCCATATAGACAGGCTGCATGGCAGTTACGCCAGCCACTACGCCACGACGTAAAAACGAGATTTCGGAATCAAGTCCAAGGTCTTTGCCGAAGAGGTCGTAGAGGGTGGAGACGAGGTTACGGATGTCGACGTTGTCGATGTCGTTGATGGTGAGTTCAATCAGCGGATCAAGGGCGTAGTAGCCTCCAGCAGTCACGCCGACTTGCGGGAAGTATTTGGTAAACACCTGTTGTTTCACCTCTTTGGCAGCCTCAACCTCCAAGGCGGCATTTTTCAGCGCAACGTTATTTTGTCTGGCGAGGGCAAGACAAGAATCGAGGGTCAGCGACTGAGCCGATACCAACGGAGTGAGGACAACGAGCAAGAGGGCTGCTGCAATAGGTTTCAGCAATTTCATCATAATTCAAGTGTAAGTTGAGGGTTGACACGTGTTTTGGATTTCTTGAACAACTGCCAATATGCCACAGGTAATACTGTGACGATAAGCACGATAGAGAATATCGTTCCGAAGCAGATGATAACACCCATCGGCATCCAGAGGGTACTGCGACTGATAATCATCGGCAAGACGCCCAAGGCGGTGGTGGCAGAGGTCAGGAAGATAGGACGCATACGGCGTTTGCCAGCTTCGTAGGCGGCATCGTGGGCACTGTAGCCACGACCAACGCGCAAATCTTCGGCATACTCAAACATGATGATGCCGTTGCGCACGATGATGCCTATCAGACTGACGATGCCCAAAACGGAGGTGATACCGAAGTCGAGACCAAAGACACGCAGTCCAAGGAAAGCGCCAAAGAAGCAGAGGGTGCACGCCAACAGCGAGAGGACGGCAATCGTGATGCGTTTGAAGTCAAGCAACAGGAAGACGAAGATGACTGTCAATGCAGCCAAGACTACTGCGATAATCTGAGGAATGAGCTGTCCGTTGGCTTCAGAGAGTCCGCCGTAGTCCACCTCTACCCCTTCGGGAAGATTCGGCACGATGTTTTTATTGATATAGTCTTGCACCAGACCCATGCTCTCTGGTTGCGAACCGTTGAAAGGCATGTCGGCACCCACGGTGAGACATCTCAAGCCGTTGCGGTGAACCACTCGGGAAGGCTCCCAGCCTGGGGTGATGTCGGCAATCTGTCGGAGTGGAACCCACGTGCCGAAAGAGGTCGGGATGAGCAGGTTGCCAACGTCTTCGTAGGCAAGGTCGTCGCCGTGCGAGGTGGGGGTGGTATAGAGTTTGACGGGTATGCTGTAGTCACCCTCGCGGAGGGTGGTGAGCGGCGTGGTACCCATCGTGGTGGCGAGGTGGGTGGAGATGGTGCCTTTGGTGATGCCGAGTCGGGTGGCTTCGTCGGTACGCAGCTTGATGTCGACATACGGACAAGAGCCGCCGAAGTCGGAGTGTACCCAGGTGAAGTAATCGGGGTGTTGACGCATGAAGTCCATCACCTTGTCGCCTTGCTCTTTGAGCTGTTCGATATCGTCGCCACGGAAGCGTACCTCGATAGGACAAGGAACGGCTTGATAGTCCATCTGTTTGAAACGGACAAAGGCGTTCGGGAAGTGGTTGGCATACGGAGCGTATTTCTTCAGCAACGCCTCAGTCGCCTTATTGCCTTTGGTGTTGACGATGAACTGAGCGTAGTTGGAACCCGGGATATTCGGTGCGTAGGTGGCTTGGAAACGGGGCGAACTGCTGCCAACAAAGGCGGTGACCGATTCCACGAGTTTGTCTTTCATCAAGATACGCTGCAGACTGTCGCTCACAGCGGCGGTCTCTTCGAGGGTGGAACCGATTGGCAGGGTGATTTCTACGGCAAAGCACGGACGTTCTGCCTTCGGCATCATCTGCACGTTTAAGGTGGTGAAGATGAAGATGCCGACAACAACGGAACCGACACCTACCAAGAGGGTTGATTTGGGATGACGGAAACAGAGGTTCAGCAGTTTCTCAAAGCCATTCTGCAACGCTGCGAAGAAACGGTCTTGGATTTCGCCGACTTTACTCTTCTTGGCGATAGGTGATACCGGCTTGATGTATTTGAACTCCAAGTAAGGAACCACCATGACGGCATAGATCAACGAGATCATCAGCGAGATGGTGACGGTGATTGGGAAGAGTTTGATGAAGTCGCCCATCACACCGGTGAAGATGAACTGCGCCGGGAAGAACATGCCGCAGATGGCCACGGTGGCAAGTAGCAAGGGGAAGAACAGCTCTTTGGCACTCTTGACGGCGGCGTGCCAACGACTCATACCGCTGTTGATATATTCGATGTAGCCGTCAATCATCACGATGGAGTTGTCGACCATCATGCCCAACACGAGAATCAGGGCAGCGAGGGTCACGGTGTTCAACTCTATATTTATAAAGTACATCAGCGCCAAGGTCACGGCGGTGCAGATAGGGATACCACTGCCTGCCACCAATGCTGAGCGGACAGGGAAGAGCATGAGCATCACGAGGATGACGACGAGGATGGAGATGACCAAGTCGCGAAGGAACGACCACACGCTGTCGCCCACCACTTTAGGTTGGTTGCTGATGCGATAGAGATGTACCGATGGGGGCAATTCTTTTTGGAATTTGTCGAGTATCTTCTCCACCTCTTTGCCGAAAGCGACGATATCGTTGCCCGGACGCATCTCCAGCGAGAGCACCAATGCCTTGGCTCCGTCTTTGTTGACGTAGCTCGACGGGGTAGCATAACGACGTTCTATCTTTGCCACGTCTTTCAGTCGGACCACATGACCCGAGGCGTCGGAGAAGATGATCTGCTCGGCTACCTCGTGCTCGGTCTTGAGGGTTGAAGAGACGTGCAACGGGTGTATCATCTCTTGAATGGTGGCAGAACCGCTGGAGGTGACGAAGCCCTGGGTGAAGAGGTTTGCTAAGAGAGTCTGCGAGCTGATGCCGTAACTGGCAAGTTTCTCTGGCTCGATGGTGACGGCAATCTCCTCGTTTTCAGCACCACTAATCTTCATATTGCCCATCGTTGGGATGGTGCGGAGCTGACCGCAGAGTTTGTCGAGATATTGCTCCAACTCTCGTTGGGTCTTGTCGCCCGATTCAATGGTGACCAAGAGCGAAGAGGTGTTGCCGAAGTCATCTTGAACCAAGACGGCCAACACGCCGCTCGGGAGGGTGAGTTTGAAGTCTTTCAGACCATGACGTATCTTACTCCATACTTCGTTTTTGTTGTCTACCGATTCCTCAAGTTCCACGAAGAGGTAGACGATGCCGTCCTGAGAAAAGGAGTAGGTCTTGGCTTTGTTGACTTCGGGATAGGTAAACAGGAAGTTTTCCAGCGGTTTGGTGAGTTGAAGTTCCACTTCCTCGGTTGATGCGCCTGGATAGACGCCTACCACGACGCCTTGACGGATGGTGAACTGAGGAAACTCATCCTTGTTCATCTTCAACAGTCCGAAAATGCCTGCTACCGCCAGCGCTCCTACGATCAAGAAGACGATGCTGTGGTTGCGCATCAGACTGTTTACATAGTTGTTGTCTAACGATTTCATCGTATGCTTACCTCCGTACCTTCACCAATCTTCAAATATCCTGAGATGACCACGGAGTCGCCGGGGTTGATGCCCACAACGGCAACACCGTTGCCGACGTAATGGGCAATGGTGACGTTGCGGCGGGTGGCGCGGCCGTTTTCTACAATCCAGACGTAGGCGCCTTCGCGACCGGTCTGAACGGCTTTCGATGGAACCACGAAACCGCTCTCGCTGTTTTTGTTGGTGGTCAACACGCGACCTACCATACCAGGGAGCAAGGCGTGGTCTTTGTTGTCTATCTCTATCTTGACGTTATAACTGTGAGCCAGGGCGTCGGCAACAACGCCACGCTCCACGATCTGACCTTTGAAGACTTTGTCGCCCAAGGCAGCAACGACGATGGTGCCGGTGTCTCCGATGGACAACGAGGCTATCTCGTTCTCTGGAACGGAGAAGGAGACGTTCACTTTCTCTACGTCGTGGAGGGTTACGACGGGCTGCATCGGCAAGACGTTCATGCCGTTTTCTGCCACACACTCACCCACATAACCGTTGAAAGGGGCGCGGAGATTGCAGTCGGCAAGGTTTTTGGCTGCGATACGCTGAGTGGCTCGCGCCTGCTGCAGTTTGGTCTGCATCTCTACCCATTTCACTTCGGCAAGACTGCCTTGGTCGTACACTTGCTTGAGACGACGGTATCCGTCTTCGGCTTGCTGCAAGGTGGCATTGGCAGCCTGCAAGGTGCTTTGGGCTGTGGTGGTTTCAAGGAGGATTAGGCTTTGTCCTTTACGCACATAGTCACCCTCTTGGATACGAACACTCTCGACGTAGCCGCCAGCAGGGAAACTCAGCGAGGTGGTAACGGCACCTTCGATGGTGCCGACATAGTTACGGATTTCGTTCTGGGCAGAGTCGGCAGTGACGAACACTTCGACAGGAACGCGTTCGTTCTCTTCAGTTTTTTCGCGATGACAAGAGCAGCATGCCACGAGTGCCAAGGCTGCCATCATCATCCATTTGGTCTTTACATTATTCATTATTGGTCTATATTTTCTGATTTTTTGTTGCACAACATCATCTCGATGCCTTTGGTCAACTGGTTGACGGTGAGCTGGAATGTTGTTTTATATTCTTTATATTTGCCTTGAACGAAGAACATCATGTCGAAACTCTTCATGAGCATCTGCAGCATATCGGTAAGCGCCGAGGGGTCGTAGTCGGGCACTTCGCCAACACGTGAGCACACCTCGAGGAAGTGTTCGTGCTCCCAGGTCTCCAGCGTGGAGAGGTTGGTGCGAAAACGTTCGTAAGGGAGGGTCTGATTGCTGTTGAACTCATAACCTAAAACTATTTTATAGGCTTTCGACTGACTGAGTGCCTCCATGCGTTGCTCGAAATAGTTGCGGAACACCTCGGCTGGCGACATGGTTTTGTCGGCAAACAGCGGCTCCAGACGGGTCTGCAAATCAGTCAACTCCTGCTCTACGGCACTCTGGAAGATATCCTCTTTACTCGCAAAATGGTAGTATAGAGAGCGTTTCGCGCGATTGGCAAAACGGGCTATATCGTCCATTGAGGTTTTTTCGTAGCCTAAGGTGTTGAAAAGTTTCACCGCTACGTCAACGATTCGGGCTTTAGTCTCCTCTGTTTTTTTCACTTTTTGCACGTTTTTAGTTTCGGGGTGCAAAAATACATGTTCTGACGAATATGGGCAAAAAATTGATGGTTAATTTATCTGTAAAATTCGTACTATACATAACTCTTTGTTTTATTGCTTATTACTTACACATCCGACCGATTTTTCCAAAATTTTTAGTGCTGATTTATGGGAAAAACAGATTTTCTGAGCCGATTTCCGATAGAAAATTCTGCACGATTTTTTCGCGTGAGTGCAAAATGTTTCGGAAATTGTCGCTGCCGTTTCGCAAGGCACGCGAACGATTGCCGAAAAGTCGCAACAAAATGGCGGCGACAATTTCCGTTTGTGGAGAACGGCGCACAAAACGGTCTGCACTATATTTAATAGTAGAAAACTGGCAACCGTTTGTCGGCAGTGATTTGTGAAACAAAAATCGCGCCAACCAAACCGCAGACGAAATTCTGGAAAGAAACAAAGCAAGCCGATTTCGCAGAAAACAATTACGATTTCCACATTTTACAGAATAACCAGAACATCAACCACTTCCACAAACACCCCTTACCGTAACTTTCCGGAATCTCCGGGTCAACCGGATTCTCCGGGACTTCCAGAGCAGCTGTCGCTTTCTGCTCCCCTCTCCTTTCAACGGGAGAGGGGTCGGGGGGAGAGGGTCTTGGAACTACCTCTATCCACTTCCCTCTCCCACACATTTTCTGAAAAAATCTCCCTTTTCTTCGGGTTTTTCACAGGTCTCGGGCCTCTGATTTGGGCTTTTCGAGCAAGTATGTAGTTGGAGATTTTGTCACAATATTTGGAAATTTCGGACATTTCACCAAAAATTCCACTTGTAAAATTCACCCAGAGGAAACCCCACTCGACTGATTTTCCAACGTTTACAACACCCAAAATTTGACGGGTCAAAATTTCCAAGATTTTGTCAGATTATTCCTACTCTATCATTGGGGGAGTCGCTATTTTTGCGGCGTGAAAATCAAACGACGAGTTTCGTTTTGAATTATGTCTTGTAAAGACTATTAAAAGACATATTGTGGATTGTATAGACTTATTGATTATATCAGATGTAACAACAACAATCGAGTAAAGACTTATGTGAACAGGAAACGGCGAAACGAAACAAGTCGCAACCATAAAGCCCCGAAAGCTGTGAGTGTTTTCGGGGTTTTTTGTTTTCAAAAAAGCACGCTACCACGGTAGCTTCCACATAACGGTTGCCCAACACCAGAGACAACCACCCAAGATGAATATGTAACAACTTTATTATATAGTATTTTTATCTCAAGCGGAGTTCTATGTGAATAGAGCTCCGCTTTTTTGGTCATAGTTCCCGCGCCTACACTCCTCCACACCTATTTTCTCAAAGGCAACAATTCCACCAACGACCCAGAACAGACTTTCATGTCCAAAAGGAGCATCGAGTCCTCGTTCAAAACGCCTAACAAGTTCCCCAAAAAATGACGATCAAAATGACGAAAAACCAGGCTGCGCCAAGGCTCGTGACCTTTTCGCACACATCGCTATTTTAAGTTAGCTCCGAAAAATTTGGAATTTTCGGACATCCGACAAAAATAGCGCGTGCCTGATAGGTTCAAACGATGCGGCCAAAGACGTTGTTTACAAAATTTTGCAGAAAATTCACACAAAACGACAAGAAAGTCCAAGCCGTTTCTAAGCGAATCACCCCCACTCTCCCACAGAAAGCATCTACTTTTGCACCCGCAAAAAGCAAAACAAGTTTCGTAGATTATTTAGGGATTGAAAAGACAATTGTGAATTGTAAAGACTACTAAATTTTCCCCCGTCTCGAAACGAGTTGAAAACTGACACGAACTGACACGAACCAGAACAGGAAACGCCACTCTCACCATCAACAACTGACAACACCGAGAGAACCGCGACCACCATTCGTATCATTCTGTAGTCCGAAAACGCTACCGCAAACAAATAAACTTACTATTAATTATATCAAAATTCAAGACTAACAATGAGACGCATTATCCTAACATTATGCCTCTTAAGCATTTTCTTAATGCTGCCCGACTTTGTCTCGGCCCAAAGCCACTACCAAGGTGCTTCAGGTCGACCAATGGTCACTGTCAATGGACACCAGATGCAAGGTGTTCACGAGTACCATATTGTAATGTATGCCAAACCAAGTACGAACAACAGCACCATTACTCTCACTTTGCCAGAAAAAACCAATATGGTTTACTGCAGATGGTACGACTACACAACTGACAAACAAAACACAAATATAACCTCTCCTGCAAGTGGTAGAAATAGCAATTGGAAAGCAAGCACAGATTTTGGAGTCTATCAATATAGCAACAGTACCATTGCAGCAGATGCTACTTTCACAATGCCCTCTGGCACAAACACTCAATATATCGCTTGTGATTTGTCAGCTTACAGAGACGGTTCAGGAAGCGGTTCAAATTTTAGAGAGCCAACGCTCAGTTATCGCGTTGTCTACGAAATTCGTCCTGCTTCTCAAATTGCAAACGCTATTGCTGCGTTGGGCAATTCCGACTATCTTGAGACACACTATATCACTGCGCCAACCGACAAAGAAATTACGCTGAGATTAAATCACGACAATTCGTCATATTTCTACAACAACAATAATAATAATTAATTCTAAATTAATTTTTTTGGTATAATCATTTGCTAATATAAGGAATCACATTATAACATTTTTAATATTATCTTATATTTATCTTCGTTTGAAAATAAGTCCATTA